>JAFGTS010000018.1 GCA_016933965.1 Deltaproteobacteria bacterium
ATACCGTTCAGGGAGGACGCGATGGCGTCGTTCCTGATCCGGAGCTCCTCCTCCATCCGCTTGCGCTCCGTAATGTCCACAAAGGAACACATCATGCAGACCGGCTCGCCCCTCTCGTTCCTCACCAGGCTCGCCGACAGATAGGCCACGAATGCTTCTCCCTGTTTTTTTATACCGGAAACCTCGCCTTCCCAGCCCCCTTCATTAAGAACGGTTTGAATGATCTCAAGCGCTTCATCTTCCGACTGGGCGAATTTCACGGCGGACTGACCGATCAGCTCGGCCGGATCGTCGCCACCCCACAATCTCACCGCCGCTTCATTAACGGAAGTGATCGTCCCGTCCAGGCCGCCGATGGCGATACCGTTGATCGAGGAAGCGATGGCGTTATCCTTGATGCGAAGCTCTTCTTCCATCATTTTCCGCTCGGTTATATCAATGAAGGAGCACATCATGCACAGCGGCCGGCCCTCTTCATCGGTCACGAGGTTCGCCGAAAGGTGAACATTGATGATCGACCCGTCTTTCCTTCTCCCGGCAATCTCCCCCATCCACTGCCCCTCGTTATGAAGCGTGTTGAAGGCACGGGCCGCTTCTTCCTGTGATTCCGCGAAAATGAACGCCGACCGGCCGATTATCTCTTCTTCTTCATAACCAAACAGGCTGAGGGCCGCCTCGTTCACGTATGTAACGGTACCTTCAAGCGTCCCGATCGCCAATCCGTTGATCGACGAGGCAAGGACGCTTTCCCTGATCCGGCCGTCCAATTCGTTCCCGCCTTTTCTGCCGTTCCGTACCGAACGTTTCATCTCCGCTCTCCTTGTTCCTGAAGTTGCTAAATCACGTGTTCTTTCGACACGCGATGATCCTCCCGGTCCCTTGTTTATACCGGATGATGCCGCTATTATGAATCATTATGTTTGATTTTTAGGCTTACCTCCGAAAAAGTTGCCGTGAACCCTTGACCCCTCGAACCCTTAACACCTTAACCACTTTTCTGCACCGAAATGGGAGAAGAACCACTTTTTTTATCAATGGCGGATGTGAACGTTTCAGTAACCGATTGACAGTCTGTGCAGGATGTTCCTGACGACCGTCATGGAGGGGGCCGTGCGGGGGATTTCTGTAAGGGGTGTTCCCGATATGTCCAGATTCCTGATATGCTCGTCCTCGGGAATCCATCCAAGCAACTCGACGGGGCTGTCGCGCAAGACTTCGGACACTTCCCTGTCGCTGCGTCCCCTGTTCAGAACCAGACCGACTCCCCGGGGACTCAGGGCACGGTTATCATGAATGAGGTGCCATATGGTCCTGGAAACGGCGATGCCCTTCGCCGAAAGGTCCGAAACGATCAGGAGATAGTCGACCCGTTCCATCACTCTCCTGTTTATCTGCTCCACCCCTGCTTCTCCATCTATGACGACGATATCGAAGTTCTCCGCCAGGTCGGCGATGATATCCCTGAGCAACGCGTTCACTCTGCAGTAGCACCCGGCATCCTCCGGTCTCCCGATCGCGAGAAGCGCCGTATTGCTTCCTTCCGCCAATGCGTGAAATACCTCATAATCAAGTAATTCCGAGACGACCGACCTGTCGTCGCCGGCCCTTTCGCGGAGCCTGCCGACAATTTCCCGGCGTATATCATCAATGGTTTTCAGCACGGTCACCCCGAGAGACAGGGCCAGTCCCGATGCAGGGTCGGCGTCGATGGCAAGGATCCTTTTCCGCAATTCCCGCGACATTTCGGCCACCAGCAGCGCCGCCAGCGACGTCTTCCCGACACCGCCCTTGCCGCAAACCGCTATTGTCTTGATCTCGTTCATGGCACATTTCCTCGCCCGGAGCGGTCGCACTATCCGGTCCGGGCGGCCAGGACGGCCGCGCCCAGGGCCCCCACGATCTGAGGATCGCAGGGCACCCGTTGCACCTGCAATCCGATCGCCTCCTGAAGGGCGGAGAACATACCCTCATTCTTCGCCACACCGCCGGTCATCGTGATGTCTTCCTCCGGATCGATCCCCCGTGCGAGGGATGCAATGCGATGCGCCATGGCACGGTGAAGACCGCTGACGATATCGGGGATGTCGCGCCCCGCGTTGACCAGTGAGATGATCTCTGTCTCAGCGAATACGACGCATTGATTTGAGATACCAACGGGGTTCGACGATCGATACGCCGGTGTGCCCATCTCTTCAAAGTCGATGTCGAGTGCGTTCGCCATGATCTCAAGGAACCGTCCCGTTCCGGAGGCGCATTTATCGTTATAGACATAGCGCAGGATGTTCCCCTTGTCATCCATACGCATGGCCTTGGCGTCCTGACCTCCCACGTCGATAACCATGCGCACCGAAGGAAGCAGCCATATGGCACCCGTCCCGTGGCAGAGGATTTCCGACTCCACGTCATCGGCAAAGGGGATCCTGTTCCTGCCGTATCCCGTGCCGAAGCAGCGTTCCACCCGATGTCGCTCCAAACCCGCTTTTTCAAGGACCTTCCTCATGACGTCGACGGCCGAATCCTCCGGTTGCGGTTTCGAGCGTATCACCGCTGACGCGGCGATGGTATCGGAGTCAAGTATGACGGCCTTGGCGGTGAGAGAACCGATATCACATCCCGCGGTGATCATTGTGCACTCCTTGCGCTTTTCTGTGCCTCAACGGCGGCTCCCAGGGCACCGATGAGCTGGGGATCGATCCGGTGACGCTTCATTCGTATTCCAAGCAGTCCCTCAAGGGCGGCCACAACAGCGGTATTTTTCGCCACGCCGCCCGACATGCATACCTCCCGCTCGACACCGACACTATTGGCAAGTATGGCCACCCGGTTCGCCATTGCCTGGTTCACGGCGGCGGCGACATCCTCGATCGATGCCCCGGCATTCAGGTGATGAATGACCTCCGCCTGTGCCCACACCGTACAGGTTGATGCCAGCGACAGCGGCCGCCGTGACCGCGCCGACAGCGGTCCCAACTGATCGATCGGCAGTCCCAGGACATCGGCCATCACTTCCAGGAACCTTCCCGTTCCCGCGGCACACTTGTCGTTCGTGATGAACTTGACGATCCTGCCGTCACTGTCCATTTTCATTGCCTTGCAGTCCTGGCCGCCGATATCGATCACCGTTCTCACCGACGGGAGCACCCAGCGCGCCCCCGTTCCATGGCAGCTTATTTCCGAAACGGCCCTCTGTACGAAAGGTATTCGGTCCCTTCCGTACCCCGTACCCACACAGTAACTGATGGAATCCTTCGACAGACCGGCAGTGCCGAGCGCCTCTTCCATGACGGCCAGTGCCGAGTCCTCAGGTCGCGCCCGTGATCTGATCATCGCCGCCCCGAGTATTTTTCGCTCATTCAGAATAACCGCCTTTGCCGTGAGTGACCCCACGTCACATCCCGCCACGATCATACGCCGATCCTCCGCAGGTGAATGAATTCTTCGATCCTGTCCGTTATGGCCTCCCAGGACTGTATCCGGTCGTCAAAGGCATCCGCGTACAGAACGAGCGCGGGAATACCCAGGCGCTCAAGATCGCGGGCCAGCAGCTTCACCATCCCCCAGGTGTTCCTGCACCCCATGGTACCGATATAGGCCACGAAGTCGGCTTTGAAAAGGCGCGCTGCACAAATGGTATCATCAAGCCACATGTGAGGGGCATCGTAGGGCCCCCTGATCTGTTTCACCATGGGCATCCGCGACATCTGGCCGGCCAGGGAACCTATCATGTCATCAAGTGTCCCTGTTTCGATCCGGTATCCCTCTTCCTCGCGGCCGCGGGCGTAGCAGGCATCCTCCTGCCAAAAGGTAAAGAGCATGGACCCGAGATGGGTTATGTCGTGGTCATTCAGCCAGCTCCAGAAGCGCATGTCCGTCGTGTAATGATCGATATAACAGAAGAGCCCCCGTGCCCGTTCTCTTCCCGTGGTGGTGCCCGCGATCCCCCGTTTCGCGTTCTCACGTGCCCTTTTCACCATGGACCGCAGGAGTTCGGTGTACTCAGGGGTTCCTCCCATCATGAATTTTCCCCCGTAGAGCATCAGATCATAGATGCCGGGGGCGGGGGCGGGAACAAGTCTCTGGAGTTCCATGAGCTCGCAGGAGATCTCATCCTGTATACGGGTCTCCTGCAGGATATCGGACAGGACTGTTTCCTGAAGCGTCCGGCCCGTCTGTTCTTCGAGAAAGGATATGAGATGCCGGAAATCGCGGTGGTGATATGCGTTCGCCCGCTCATCAGCAAGTGTCGGCGGATAGTTCAACTGAAAGAACGGTACATCAAGGTACGCCCCGGCAAAGGCGAAGGAATTGGCATTGGTGTCACAGATACCCGGTGAATCGCAGACAATGAAATCGGGCCGCACGGCAAGGCCGGCAAGGACGGCCCCCAGGGCCCCCCTCTGAGCGGAACAGGATGTTTCCGTAAATCCGACCTCGCAGCAGTAATCAAGGTACTCGGCCGTTCCCCGCCTGAGGACGAACGTTCCCAGAACGGTGAGCGCTTCCAGGCACATCGGGACCACGTCAAAGGCATAGAGGATCGGTGTGGCGACGCAGAAAGATGTGAGGGCTATTCTTTTTCCCCGTTCTTTCGCTTCGATACACTGCCGCAGGTACCGGGCAAGAAGTTTCAGGAGAAGAACGCCCTCCCGCCCGCACCGCACCAGCGCATCGAGAACCTCTCTGAAATGGGGGACCAGGGAAATAAGAGCTCTGTATTCCTTTGCGGTTCCATCATCGCTTCCGGCAGCGTTCTCAAGGATGCTCCAGAGCATCCAGTCATAATTGTATTCCGTCGTTTCCTGTTTCACGCTTCTCCCTACAGGGTCATGCTGATCGCTGCGCCGTCCGTGATCCTCCGCACGTAGAGCCGGCATCGTTCCTTCAGAATCTGCAGGTCCGTTGTTCGTTCGATTTTTTTCAGGGAACCGAGGGCCTGTTCGTGGAACAGGGTCAACGCATCAATGGCCCGCTGCCGTTCCACGAGAACGCGGGAGGCGTCCAGTGCCATCCCCGTCAGGACTTCCAACGCTATAGTTTCCTTTTCCATACCGTTCTTTCCCTTCAACCGCATGTTATCCGCTGCTTACCAGACCGGGTTCACCGGACGTCAAGCCGCGGAGATGGAGAAACTCACCGATCCGATCCGTCACCGCTTCCCATGACTGGATCCGGTCGTCGAAGGCATCGGCATAGAGGATGAGGGTCGGTATTCCACGGCGCTCCAGATCACGGGCCAGGAGCTTCACCATCCCCCAGGTATTCCTGCATCCCATGGTCCCGATGTAGGCAACGAAATCGGCCTTCAGAAGGCGGGTGAACAGCATCGTGTCATCCAGCCACATGTGCGGCGCATCGTACGGTCCGCGTATGGATTTGACCATGGGCATCCGCGACATCTGGGCCGCCAGGGAATCGATCATGGCATCGACCGAATCGGTGCGGACGGCGTAGGCGGCCTCGGTCCGTCCAGCGGCATAGATGGCATCCTCCTGCCAGAAGGAACTGAGAATACATCCCAGGTGGGCTATTTCACGCGATTCCAGCCAGCGCCAGAAGCGCAGGTCCGTCGTGTAGTGGTCTATGTATGAGAAAAATCCCCGTACCCGCTCCCCGCCGGACCGTGAACCCGCAACGCCACGGGCAGCGTTCTCCCGCACCCGTTCGAGCATCAGTTCCAGAAGCTCGGTGAAATCACTGGTGCCGCTCATCAGAAAGGTCCCCGAATACAGAAAGAGATTAAATATGTTGGGAACGGGGCTCGGCGTGAGCCGCTGAAATTCCGTCAGTTCACAGATGAGCTCGTCCTGTTTCCGAACTTCCTCAAGAACCTCACGAAGCCGGTCGATATCGAGCGTCTTTTTCGTCTGTTCCTCGAGGAACGAGACAAGGCACCTGAAATCGGCCTGATGGTAGCGTCGCGCACGCTCATCGGCCAATGTCGGCGGGTGATTCAACTGGAAGAAAGGGATGTCGAGATAGGCCGACGCGAAGGCATAGGAATTCGCATTGGTATCGCAAATGCCGGGAGAATCGCAGACGATGAAATCAGGCCGGACCCCCAGTCCCGCCAGATACGCACCCAGCGCCCCGCGCTGGGAGGAGCACGATGTCTCCGTAAAACCCACCTCGGAGCAATAATCGAGGAATTCACCGGTTCCCCGCTTGAAGATGAACGTCCCCAGGACGGTCATCGCCTCCACGACGATGGGAACCACGTCAAAGGCATACAGAACCGGGGTGGAGAAACAGAAGGTGGTGAAGGCGACCTTTCTGCCTTCATCATGAGCCGTCAGGCACCGCTTCAGGTAACGGGCCATCAGTTTCATCAGACAGATACCCGCCTCACCCTGGCGTATTATCTCATCGAGGGCCTCCCTGAAGTGGGGGATCAGGGTGAGCAGCGATTCATATTCCTTCACGCTGCCGTCGTGGGTCACCGACGCATTCTCGATGATAGTCCATAATATCCAGTCGTACTGATATTCCTTTGTTTCCTGTTTCATCGATCCTTCCCGGTGTCAGTACATCCCGTCGAGATCCACGACTGCTGTACGACACCCGTTTTCTACAATGACGGACGCTAACCCAGCCGCTCCATGAAAGCATCGATCCGCATCTTGAGCCGGCCCGTTTCGACAAGAGGGCCGTACTCACGTTCTATCCTCATGCAGGGAACCCCCTCCGCCTCGAGGTCACGCTCGAATATCCCGTTCTCAGAACCGTGAAGGTCGCAGAACCGGATATTCTGAAGGATGACCCCGTCGACCCGGGCCTCGCGAATCCGCCTTCGCAAAACCTGCAATCTGTCCTTATAATAGCCGAACATGCGGGGGCAATAGGAATGCTGCAGGTAGCGACGGGTCAGCGCTTTCAGCGGTTCATCACTCTCATCCACCAGGTCGGCGTAGGACCGGAAACCGAAACAGAGCGTATCCGCAACGATGAGACCTCCCGAATCTTCGATGACATCCATGAAACCGACATCATCGTTGACACTCCCAACCAGCATGAGCCGCTTCCTCCCCTCCGAAATATCCCGAGCTTCTCTTTCCAGGGAGTCCAGAGTTCCTTCAAGCAGCTCGCGGTATGAACCCCGGGGCATGGCGGAACCCGCCACCAGCACAGCCAGTGCATCGCTTCCCGAGAGAAGGACTGTATCGCCCGTTCTCAGCCGGTCCATCCTGCAGAGCAGACGGCGAATTCCGTTATAAAGCCCTATCGCTTCGGCAACGGCGTCATCGGTGATCGTCAGATCAAAATATTGTTCGAGGCTCTCCTTGAAGATCACCGTTTCCTCTTCAAACCAGGAGATGCTGTAATCGGTCACCTTGTGCGGCACGCCGAAGTAATGAAAATAGCCCGGCAGACTTCCCTGATAATCTTCACCCGCCTTTCTCCAGCATTCATCAAGCCTCCTCATCGAATCACATCCCGGGACAATAACGGCGCCGTCCAGGAATTCATACCGCCCCTCTCCCGCCAGTTGCAGTATACATTTCGGAAAACTGCATATCACGGGACCGAAGTACGTGTCGCCCACGGAAAGGGACGTTGTGCCGACACCACGGAACCGGAAGGGCAGCATGCCCGCCGCGTGAATGATCTCTTCCGGAAGGTAGGTACAGGGAAAGCCGATCACCTTTCCACCCGATCCCTTCCATTTCTCGACAAAGGGATTGTTGAGGGTCCGGGCCATGGTCCTGAAAGTATCAATCATGAGGCATTCCCCTTTCCGCCATCAGCCGCGCCAGCCGGTCAAAAGCCTCATGATACTCTCGGTTTTCGTGTCCGCCGGCCTTTTCCAGTATGTCACAGAGCAGGTGGAGCAGTGGGGGGGCCAGCGGTGCCGCCAGGGGCTCCAGCAGTTCACGAAAGATCCACCCCAATGCCTTTCCCGCATCCTCGTGGTCGAGGGAAGCGACAAGTCCGTCGGCGAATGACCGCGGAAGGTCGGGACAGACATCATGAACCCGGTTGATAAGCCGGATCCAGGTGTTCAGGTATTCGGCGATCTCGCCCGTGTCAATATCCGAAACGACCCGAGTCAGTGCTTCCGCCAGTTCTTCATCCTCGAACTCTTCGAGCATGCCGACCCGTTGTGTCATGCCCTGTAAGGCCGGATTGACCTCCGACGGCAGGTTCGCGATGAGAGCGGTTACCAGTTCAGGCTTTGACAGCAAGGCCTCACAACGGGCCCTGATGAGGGAAGCCCTTTCCTGAGCGATGGCCGCCCGCGCCTTGCAGTATAATTCCGTATCGATATCTTCCACGGCATCTTTCAGGATATCCGTGCAGTATAATTCAAGGAGCGGTCTTCCCCCCTTTCCCAGAAGGAGGCTTCCCGTGTGAAAGCGCCTGATGAGCTCACACACGGCGTTCAGGCATTCAGCCGCCTGCCGCCCGTCAACTTTCCTGAGCAGGGAAAGACCCAGATCGGCCAGAAGGTCCGGACCCACCTTGTTCTCAACGGGCCTGAGCAGTTCGCGACCTGCCTGCATGGAAATGTTCGCCGTTTCGGGAAAAAGGGAAAGAATGCTTGCCACCTTTGCCGGATACTTCCAGAGGACGTCGTTGAGGGCGGCGACGGTCTCGGTCGCCTCACTGCGGGACCGTTCCACGGCCTCGCGGATCTCACCGAAGTCGGCATGTTCTATGAGCTCTCGTATGCATTCCCGCCGTACCCTCACCCGTTCCGTTCGTTCTTCATCCGTTTCAGTGTTGTAGCGGCCGGCGCAGGTGGAAAGGAACGCACCTACTTCGGCAGGAAGGGTTTCCCCTCCTGTCGGTGATGAACGTTTTTTCCGCTGATACCGTTCCAGGCGGCGGTCGACAAAAGAAGCGAGGGCGCGTCCCGACCGGCCGCCCTTCCTCGACCACTGTCCGATGAAACCCCTGACGACGGACACAACCGTCATCCTGAACCCCGATGTGTTCAGAACACCCAGGATGACCCGGGCCGCCTCGTCGTGCAGATCTTCGTGCTTCTCTTCCCTTTCCATGCACCTCTCCTGCTTCGCCATGTGCGGGAATTCCGGATGCCACGGTGGAACCGCGACTATGAACGCCTTCGGAAACGGGTCATGATCCGTCCCCGGATGATACCAAAGACCATGGACAGAACGGCCGGCTTTTGATCAAGAAAGGCATTCACCAGTACCTGCAGGGCCGAACGCATTTCCTCTTGATCGATACTTTCGAATACGCCTGCGACACATTTTCCAACCAGCCCGGGGTCCCTCTCGTGCAGGGCATTAATGTAGCGTGCCGCGACGGTGATGCCCCCGCCGATCAGCCGGGGTCCCATATCCACGGCAACGTCACCCCCTATTTTTTTCAGTTCCGGCAGGGCCTTCAGAAATACAGCATAATGCTCTGCCAGGGCCCCGCGTATCTCCGGTGAAGCCTCCCAGAGGTCCCGCAGTATCGCCCCGTAGGTGGAGACGCATTCCCGAAGCACATCAGTATCGATCTCCTCACCGATGCTCCGGAGAAACTCTTTCAACAGCGCGGGAGGAAATTTCTCGTGTATCTGTTTTCCCAGTTCCGCCGCCGCGCCGGCGCCGCAATTGACGAGTTTCGGCAGCGCCGCGAGCACGTTGAGCATCACTTCGGTGTCCTGCCACAGAAAGGTTCGTACTATCTCCCGTCCCCCCTCGGAGTTCATGGTGTTCAGTTGATTCCTGACGATATCCTTCAGGAAGGGAGTGTCGATCAGTTCCTGCAGGACGCCGCCGCTTTTCCTCTCCTCCACGGTGGTGTTCATGACTGTCGTTCCTCCTCTCCCGATGCGCTGCCGGAACCCTGTTCCCGGAGCACTTCCATGACGACGGGCAGCAACTCTTCGATGAGGACCCGCGTGTTGCCCTCGGCCCGCGACAGTGATTCCCGGTCGATGTCCTCCGCCAGTGATCTCATGAAACTCCGCAGCAGTTCCGGCGGAAACTTTTCCCGAACCTGTATGAGCATCTCATCATATCCCTTGATAAAAGCGTTCAGGATGGACGGCAACGCTCCGAGCACCCCGAGAAACACCTCGGCGTCCCGCCAGAGCATTGTCCGCACCAGGCCGCGTGCCGATTCCGGATCGATGTTTGCGAGCAGTATCCTGAGGTTCTCCTTGACGTTCGGTTTTTCGAGCAACCGGCCGATAACCCGGTCCATGGCATCTATAACCCCTCTGTTCCCGCTTTCCGTCATGACAATTCTCCTTACAGGGTGGCACAGTTGAAGAAGTACCGCGCCGCTTCCATCTGGCAGAGCTGTTTCCCGCCCATCCAGAGTTGTATGATCTTGATGTCCCGCCAGTGCTTTTCTATGTCCCAGTCCCTGTCGGGACCGTACGCACCGAGGACGTCCATGGCAATACCGAAATTCTCGACCGCCCTGTCGGAAACGAAATCCTTGATGTTCCTGATCCGACCGACGGTCCGCTCCGATATGATGGGATCACCGTACGGCTTGTTCCGCCTGTCTCCCATCATGGCTGCCTCATATCCCAGGATCCGGCAGATATCGATATCGCCGGCAATGCGACCGATGACGGCGGCCACGGCTTCATGCTCCTTCAGGGGTTGATTGTTATAGGTACGCTCCGAAACGAACCCGGAGAGACGTTCATAGAGGTTCATCATGGCACCCGTCAGAAAGGCGACACTCGCGACCTGTCCCAGGGAGATAAGCTGATAAAACGCCTCGGCGTCCGTTCCCGGCCCGTGCGCCCGGTACCAGGCAGGGACCCTCACATCTTCAAACCAGATATCGCCGTTCTTGTCCGCCGCCATGCCCGCCTTTTCATAAGGCCCCCCCTGGGTGACCCCCGGGGTGTCGGCGGGAACGAAAATGAAGGCAAAATCCCGTGGATCATCGGAACCGGGCCGGGTGGTACAGGGAACGCCGAAAAGAATCGAGACACCTCCCGTATTGGTAGGCCACAGCTTATGGCCGTTGATGACCCATTCATCTCCGTCACGTCGTGCCGTTGTCCTGATGGTTTTTCCCCGTATCAGCCCCAGGTTCTCTATGTCAGCCCCACCCTGGGGTTCGGTCATCGCATTGGCCGCGAAAACGGCCTTATCCGTATTGCAGAACAGTGGAGCGAACTCTGCGGCAAGACGGCTGTTCTCATAAGGATCAATCAGGATCGTAAAGAAAGGCCAGAAGGTGACGCCGAAGGCCACAGCTATTCCCGTGTCGGCACGTCCGATCTCCTCACTGATGGCGTAGGCGGCCCTGAAGAGATAATCCGACCTTCCCAGTCCCCAGCCGCCGAATTCCGGAGGAAACATGGCCTTTTGAAAGCCAAGCCTTCCCATGAGCGAATCAAAGACCGGCTCGATCAGCGCATGCTCTTTCCAGTCTTCATCATACTCGCGCCGGTGGGGCATTACCTCCTTTTCAACCCAGTTCCTCAGCACCCGTCTGAGGTGCCGGTCCATGGGCGATATGTACTCTTCCGGTTTTGAAAACTCTTCGAAGTGCTTCATGGTCACACCCCCCGGCTTCCGTAAAAGAACCTGGCCGCCTGCATCTTTACGGGAACGTCTGCGCCGACGCCGGCAACGATCGACTGTATGGTCTTGATATCGCGCCAGTGTTTTTCCGCGTGCCATTCCCTCGCGTACCCCGCCGACCCCATGAGTTCCATGCCGCGGTTCATCGCCCTCAGGGCGGCTGACTGTACCCGGGATCCGATTATCTGACCATAGGTGAACAATTTTTCGAGACGGTCCCCCTCCCACTGCTCCGGCGCAGCCATGATGCCCGTCAGCTCCGAGAGGAGTATCCGGCCAAGGAGTATCTCCATCGCCACATCGGCAAGAACAGAGGCGCAGAGCTGATCATTCTTCATGGGGGTCCCCCCTTTGATGACCCTGTTTTCTGACCAGTCGTTCAGGATCTCAAAAAAATCCATGGCAGCGCCCAGGCTGACCGCTCCAAGGTACGCATTCAGAAACGTGTACGTTTCCTCAAGTATTCCTTCCCGATCCAGGATGAATCCCTCAGGTACCGATATTCGTTCCAGAGTTATCTCGGCGTTCCGGCAGGCGCTCAGGCCGGTAGTCCTCACCTCCGGTCCCCGTTGGACCCCCTCACCATCGATGATGACCGCCCAGACCGCCCGTCCCTCTTTATCGGCGGCCGCGATACCGAAGGAATCCGCTATCGCACCGCAGGCACAGGGTCTCAGGTTCCGCCCGGTAAGAGAGGTCGCATTCCCGGCAGTTTCAAGAACTGCGGTCATGGCCCGGCCGCCGAACAGCGGCGTTTCCACGTCGGAGAAGCCGGCTGCCGGAAGCACCAGGGCCGTGGTTTGAAGGCCCTCCCCACCGTAACGGGGGGCAAAAGAGGAGAGCGCCCTCTCGCTCTGAGCAGGCACACGGGTCAGAAGTGCAAGGAACACATAGGTCACGGCCAGCATGAATCCCTCTGCAGCATCGGCCTTCCCCGTCTCGAGCAGGACCGATGTCACTCGGGGACAGTCCGTGGTACCGTCCCAGCCGAACCCACCACGGTTCTCGGGAAGCGTCAGCCGCTGGAGGCCGATGTCAAGCTCGAGATTCTTTCGTTTCTCCCGGAACAGTGTTTCGTAATGCTCCCGGTATTCCTGCCGGCGGGATATGACCTCCCTCTCGGCCCACTGCCGCACCACGTTCAGGACGCCTTTCGCGGCATCATCGGCGGCATCCTCTCGAAAAAAAAGCCTGTCAAGGTCCGTCCCCATGCTCCCTCCCTGTTTTCCGCTGAACTCCCCCTTCCGGCATCGGTTGTTTCGCCGCGAAGCCCATCTTCACCGTTTCCGGCTTATTCCGTAAACGCCCGTCCCTTTTCCGTGAGGTAGGTCTCGAACATGGCGAGGATCAGCCGTATCAGGTTTTCGATGATCTCATCCCGCTCCATGCGGTTTTCCACCAGGTAGCCGTGAATGAGTTGGAGGCACATCCCGAGAGCGGCATGACCGAACAGGATCGGGCTGATGCCCTCAATGACCCCCTCATTGATCCAGTCCTGAATATCTTCGGCCACATCCTCCGCAAACCCGGAAAAGTAATTCCATACATTGATGTTCAATTCCTTGTCGACACCGAAGCTTCCCCGGAGAAGCATCAGGAGCTGCTGGGGGTTGGCGTCCACGTAATCGAAGATCGCCGTCAGCGTTTCCCTGATGATGGTGATCCGCTCCTCCCTGTCCCATATATCAACGGGTTTTCTCAGCATCTTGATGTGGATCCTGAGGTTCTTCAATCCTTCGATGGTTATCTGCTCAAAGAGGTCTCGCTTGTCCACGAAGTAGTTATAGAACGTCCCCGCCGACATGCCGACGGCCCTCACAATGTCCATGACCTGGGTGTCGTGATATCCGTGCTGGCTGAACAGCTCGCAGGCCGCACCGACGATCTTTTCTCTTGTCTCCTGTCTTTTTTCCTCAGCGCTCTTTGTCATGACCCATCTCCCCCGCGCAATCCAGAGTAATGAGATTTCATTACATTGTGGAATCTAACGTAGAATGCTTTCTCTGTCAACTGCTGATGATGCGATGACCGATATATAGCAGGATATTATAAGGGCTGTTATTGTGAACGTCACGGTAAAACGGGCACCGCCGCCGGGTCATAGGGCCATAGACGGCGTCGGTTCCATAGGTATCACGGCTTCATCTTCTCTGCAGGGCAGACCGGGGAGGGAGGGTCATCGTTTCGGGCGGATGACGGCACGCTGCTGTTCCACCCGGATGCCTGCAGGTTCAGTCGGCCTGTTTTCTCAGAAAGGCCGGTGTTTCATAATCCGACATTTCGTCATCGTTGATCATTCCCATTTTCACGACGACCTGCTTATCGCTGCCCCGGTCCTTCCTGTTCCGGATGAAGGTGGGTGTCGACAGGTCTTCCCTCCTCGTCATACCGGCGGGTGACGCGATGGGGATATCTTCCTTCCGCTTCTGTTCGTGCATGCCGAAACCGGTTGCGATCACGGTGATGCGCAGTGAATCCCCCATCGATTCATCGATAACGGTCCCGAAAATGATGTTGGCGTCCTCATGCGCTTCCGACTGGACCAGCGATGATGCTTCGTTCACCTCGTAAAGGGTCATGCCGGGACCTCCGGTCACGCTGAGAAGAACGCCCCGCGCGCCCTGAATGGAATTATCCTCGAGCAGCGGAGATGATATGGCCATCTGGGCCGCTTCCACCGCCCGGTTTTCGCCGCTGGCGATACCCGTTCCCATGAGGGCGAGCCCCATACCGGACATGATGTTCTTCACGTCGGCGAAATCGAGATTTATGAGCCCCGGGACCATAATGAGATCGGAGATCCCCTGTACTCCGTGATAGAGGATGTCGTCAGCCTTTTTGAAGGCATCGAGAAGTGACATCTCTCGTCCGCTGACGCTGAGAAGGCGCTGATTGGGAATGACGATGAGCGTATCGACCACCTGTTTCAGGACAAGAAGTCCTTCTTCCGCCTGCTGTTCCCTGCGCTTTCCCTCAAATTGAAAAGGTTTTGTCACCACGGCGACGGTGAGCGCACCCAGTTCCCGCGCTATCTCCGCGACAACCGGCGCGCCGCCCGTTCCCGTTCCTCCTCCAAGGCCGGCGGTGATAAAGACCATGTCGGCCCCGTTGAGGACCCTTCTGATCTCTTCCGTCGATTCCACCGCCGCTTCCCGTCCAATGACGGGATCCGACCCGGCCCCCAGTCCCTTGGTGACCTCAGCGCCGAGCTGGACCTTGATCGGCGCCTTGGACACCTGCAGTGACTGTGCGTCTGTATTGGCAGCAATGAAATCGACACCGGCAAGGCTATAGGAGATCATCATGTTGACGGCATTGCCGCCGCCTCCCCCGATACCGAGAACCTTGATCTTGGCGTTGTTCTCCCTGCCGCCTTCCACTAATTCAAACATGAGCAACCCTCCCTCTAAAAAAAGTCGTCAAACCACCTTTTTGCCCTTTGCATGACATTGTTGAACACCTTTTTCCTGCCGCTGGTGATGACCGCCGCCCCGTGCCGGCTTTCAGTACCGTGGATGACCAGGCCGACAGCCGTCGCATAGAGCGGATTTTCGACAATATCTGTTATTCCTCCCACACCGGTGGGACACCCCTTGCGGACCGGGGTGTTGAATATCTGTTCCGCCAGTTCGGTGGCTCCCTGCAGGTTTGCTGTTCCTCCGGTCATTACCACACCGGCACCGAGAAGATCGTCATATCCCGATTTGACGATCTCCCGCTGCGCCAGTCCAAGGATTTCTTCCAGGCGCGGCTCTATGATCTCGCCGAGCACCTGTCGCGATACTCTTCGCGGTCCCCTGCCCCCGACACTGGGCACTTCGATCATCTCTTCCTGTGGAATCATCGGTATGAAGGCACATCCGTACTGTATCTTTATCTTTTCCGCTTCGACGGCGGGTGTCCTGAGTCCCACGGCAATGTCGTTCGTGATATAGTTTCCGCCCAGGGAAAGAACCGCCGTGTGCTGGATGCTTCCTTCGGCGTAGACGGCGATATCCGTCGTTCCGCCGCCGATATCGATCAACGCCACCCCCAGCTCCATCTCGTCCTGGCTCAAAACCGCCCTGGCCGAGGCGATGGGTTCCAGAATGATGTCATTCACATCAATGCCGACGCGGTTGACTGACTTGATGATGTTCTGGAGAGAGGTAATAGAGGCGATCACCACATGAACCTTCGCCTCCAGGCGCACTCCCGACATGCCGATCGGTTCCCTGATCCCGTCCTGATCATCGACAATGTAGTACTGCGGAAGGACGTGAATGATCTGTTTATCCTGGGGTATCGCGATCGCCGTCGCCGCGTCGGTGGCCCTCCTCACGTCGGCCGGCTCCACCTCTCCTCCCTTGACCGCAACGATACCGAGGCTGTTCAGCCCGCGAATATGGCCGCCGGCTATACCGGTATAGACCGATTTTATTTCATAGCCCGACATGAGTTCTGCTTCTTCCACGGCACGCTTGATCGAATCCACGGTACTGTCGATATTGACCACGACCCCCTTGCGCAAACCCTTGGAAGGATGGGTCCCGATTCCCACGATATCGATACCCGAATCGGTGATCTCTCCCACGATCGCACAGGTCTTCGTCGTTCCCATGTCCAGGCCGACGACTATGTTTTCCCTTCGTGCCATTCCCGGTGAAACCTTCCCTAAATATCCCTCTCCCGTACCCCCTTGGGATCCGGATGAACCCGTGCGTGCCCCTGAGCAACGGTAACCCGTGCAGGATTCGTCAGGTCGATCCGTGCGTATGATGACCCCGAGTCACCCCGGACGGCAAGATCGGCAAGCACTTTCCTGAGCCGGAAGAACGTATCTTCATATCCATCAAATCCGAGCTGGAGGACCAACCCGTTGTCTGTGTACAGGGTAAAACCGAACCGCTCATCCACCTGAATTTCAGATACATGCTCGATCTGTGGAAACGACTCGCGGGCGCTGAGACACCGCATCAGGCTGTAACATTTCCGAACCAGGGCCTTGTCGGCCACTCCCCTTTCAAGAATACCGGTAAGCACCGGCAGATTAACAGAGTCATCGCTTTTCAGTCCCTTGAACACTTCGCCCTCCCGGTCCAGGATAAAGAGGCTCCCTTCTTTGCGGATCAGAGCCGCCGGTTCCCGCTCGACGATCTCAATGATCAGCCTGTCGGGAAATTCTCTCCCCACCGACACGTCCTTCACCCAGGGGTTCGCCTTTACCTGCCGCTCCATCTTTGAAGGATTGATCCGCAGTATATTCATGGAAGGAACGATGCCTGCCCGTTCGATAACTTCCTGCTCACTGACGTGACGGCAGCCCCTTACTTCGGCGTCATGCAGACGGAACAGCGTGGCGCACATGGCGAAATTATAGAAATATACCAGGAGGAGCGCGATGACGGCGGAAATGCCGATGAGGGTCACCGTCTTCATCACTTCCCCGGTGATCTTCTCCTTCTGCCGTTGCACCCGGTATTTTTTCGTCTTCACCGATGCTCTCAGCGACCGCTCAACCTTCATCACCCACCACCCTGACTTCCGGTTCAAGCAACACCTGTGTTTTCCGAAAGACCTCGTCACGCACCAGTTCGATGAGGGATGTTACATCCTTTGCTCTCGCCCCACCGATGTTCACGATGAAGTTCGCGTGCTTTTCCGATACCATGGCGTTTCCCACACGCCGTCCTTTCAATCCCGCTTCCTCAATCAGTTTGCCGGCGGGCCTTCCCGCCTGATTCTTGAATATCGATCCCGCGCTTTCATACTGGACCGGGTGTTTCGATTTTCGCTGCATGAGGATTTCCGAGATCCTGGAGGCGATCTCGTCTCTCCGTCCCCGCCGCAGAATAAATACCGCTGCCGTCACGATCATACCGTCCGGGATATCGAGGTTCCGGTACTGAAAGTCCAGGTCCCGGCGGGCCACTTCGTGTTCCGTACCGTCACCGTCAAGAAGGAACACGGAATGAACGACGTCTTTCATTTCCGTTCCCCAGGCCCCGGCGTTCATTCTGACGGCCCCTCCCGCGCTGCCCGGTATGCCGGCGCAGAACTCCATTCCCTCAAGGGAATGATCCAGGCAGAACGAAACAAGCCGCAAAAGGGGAACTCCCGACTCTGCATGGAGGTACTGGTGGTCGTTTCCGGCACCCTGCAGGCGAAGACCGTCGAATTTCCGCAGCGATATCAGGACACCCTGGTACCCCCCCTCGCGGACGATGAGATTCGTGCAATTGCCCACGGGCAGAAAAGAAACCCCCCGCGATCCAAGGAACCGGAGCATTTTTCCCAACTCCTCCCTGTCAGCGGGAAAGGCGAGGGCATCGGTTTTTCCCCCCACCCCCATGGACGTGTGACGCTCCATGGGCTCATTGAACAGCACCCGGCCGGGAAGGATCTCTTCGATCGTCTGTTTTACCGAAGCTTCGATCACGACATTTCTCCTGGCTCAAGAAACTTCTTGCCCACGGCCCAGATATTTCCCGCACCGAGGGTCATGATGACGTCACCGCTTTGTGCCACGGTCCGCAGATAGGCAACGATGTCATCAAAGTCGGAAATATATCTTACGTCGGTCATCCCGGCCTCCCTCATCCGGTCACTGAGGTTCCGGGAATTGACCCCCTCGATCGCTTTCTCACTGGCAGCGTAGATGTCCGTCAGGACCACCATATCGGCATCTGAAAAAGCACCGGCGAAGTCATCGAACAGGGCCTGGGTCCTTGTATAGCGGTGCGGCTGAAAAACGACGATAATACGGCTTCGCCATGCTTCGCGGGCCGCGGCGAGGGTCGCCCTGATCTCCGTGGGGTGATGCCCGTAATCGTCGACCACCATGACGCCCTCTTTTTTCCCCCGCACTTCGAGGCGACGTTGAACACCGCTGAACGCCGCCAGGCCTTTCTCGATGGCACGATAATCCATATCGAGTTCCCGTGCCACGGCGATCGCAGCCAGTGAATTGTAAACATTGAACATTCCAGGAACCCGCAACGCCATGTCGCCAGCCCGTTCCCCCCTGCAATACAGGGTATAGGAAGAGGCAAACCCGTCGAAGCTGATGTCGGTCGCCTGAAAATCGCATGCATCGGAACAGCCGTATGAAATGATTCTTCGTTTGATCTGGTGAAGGATATCCGTGACATTGGGATCATCGGCGCAGAGGATCGTTGAACCGTAAAAAGGAACAGTATTGGCAAAGGCGGCGAAAGCCGTCTTGATGTCGCCCATCGTTGGATAGTGATCGACGTGTTCCCTGTCGATATTGGTGATGACCGCCACGGAGGGGGATAATTTCAGAAAGGAACCGTCGCTTTCATCGGCTTCCGCGACAATGATGTCACCGTCACCGAGCCGGGCGTTTCCGCCGATACTTGCCAGTTTACCTCCGATGACCATCGTCGGGTCCAGCCCCCCTGATGCGAGTATGGTGGCGATCATCGATGTGGTGGTGGTTTTCCCGTGGCATCCTGAAACGGCGATTGAAAATTTCATCTTCAGAAGCTCCGAGAGCATTTCGGCCCGGGGAATAACGGGAATGCTCCTTTTCCCGGCTTCGACCACTTCCGGGTTTCCGCCGTCTATGGCGGAGGACACGACCACCACATCGGCCGCTTCCAGGTTTTCCGCGCTGTGCCCGTAGAACACACGAACACCAAGTGCTTCCAGCCGCTCGGTCGTATCCGACCGGGCGATGTCGGAACCGCTGATGTGATAGCCGAGATTCAAAAGGACCTCCGCGATACCGCTCATGCCGATCCCGCCGACGCCGACGAAAAAGATGTTTCGGACCTTCCTCCTCATAAAATCACGTTCGTTACTGGTCGTGTTCATACCCTTCCCTGACCCATCAGCGTCATCGACGCATCGACGATATCGACGGCGGCATTGCGGTTTCCCAGCGATGCCGCTTGTTCTTCCATCGTTTCAAGTTCTTTGCTGTTGCGCATAAGCGTTTCCACTTCTCTCATGAGCCGACTGCCGCTCAATTCTCTTTCCGTGACCATGCGGGCGGCCCCCGCCGCCGCGAGTATCTCGGCGTTCCGGGTCTGGTGGTCCCCCGCCGCGAAGGGATAAGGGACGAGGATCGCCGCCTTTCCGCTCGCCGTTATTTCCGCCAGAGAGGTCGCGCCCGCGCGGCAGATGAGGAGGTCCGCCCGTTGATAGGCACCGGCCATATCGGTGATAAAGGGCAGCACTTCGGCATTGATTGAGCGTTCGCGATAGACCTCCTGAAGTCCTTCGAAATCCGCTTTCCCCGTTTGATGAACGATATGCAGTTCATCAAGCAGCGGGCCTGCCTGCTCAAGAAACTCCGTGACCGCGCGGTTTATGCTCGACGCACCCTGACTGCCGCCGAAAATGAGAAGATTGAAGGGGCGCCGCTCCCCGCGTTTTCCGCCTGTCAAAGAGAGAAATCCCGACCGGACGGGGTTTCCCGTAACAAGCGATTCTTTCCCGGGAAAGAATCGCTTCGTTTCTGAAAACGAGAGGAACCGCAGATCGGTCATCTTTCCCAGTATTTTGTTGGTGAGCCCCGGCTGAGCGTTCTGTTCGGCTATTGCCGTCCTCATACCCATGAGAAGGGCCGTCAGTACCGCCGGCCCGGACGCGTAACCGCCGACACCAATGACCATATCAGGCCGGAACGAGCCGAGGATCGCCCGTGACTGCACCATGCTTCTTGGAATCTTTGCTGCACTGCTGAGGGCCCGCATGATCCCTTTCCCCTTTATCGCCTCTACGTCGATATATGCGATGCCGAACCCCGCATCGGGGACGGCCGTTCTTTCAAATCCCCTGCGTGTTCCCACAAAGAGTATCCGGTTGTTCTCGTTCCTTCTCCTGAATTCCTCGGCGATCGCCAGCCCCGGGAACACGTGCCCGCCGGTCCCTCCACCGGCGATCACGACGCCCACGACACGGGCATTCCCCTTCATGTCAGCACCTGTACCGTTACCTTCGGTTTTTCTTCTCCTCCCTGTGAAGAAATATTCAGCAGTATCCCGACGAGGGCCATTGAAATGATGAGAGAGGTCCCGCCGTAGCTCAAAAAGGGGAGTACCAGCCCCTTCGTCGGTATCAACCCCATGACACCGGCCATATTGATGAACGCCTCCAGGGCGACGATGGTGGTAAGACCCGCCGCCAGGAGACTCCCGAAAAGGTCCCGGCAATGAAAGGAGATCATGAATCCCCGTATGATAAAAACGGTAAAGAGCAGAACCACGGCGAAGACTCCGAGGAAGCCCGCCTCCTCGCCGATGACCGAGAGGATGAAGTCCGTATGCGGCTCGGGAAGATAAAAAAGTTTCTGCATACTGTTCCCCAGCCCGACACCGAAGATACCGCCGGATCCAAAGGATATGAAGGACTGAATGATGTGAAACCCGGCCCCCTGGGGATCGTCCCAGGGATTGAGGAAGGTCATTACCCGCTTGAGCCGGTAGCTTTCATGGAGCACCAGGATCACACCGATGGGGATCAGCGCCGCGAAGAATCCGGCGAGATATATGATCCTGCTTCCCGCCAGGTAGAACATGGTGACCACGGCGGCCGCCATGATGACGGCGGTTCCGAAATCGGGCTGCCGCAGCACGAGTATGAGGATGATGCCCGTCACGATGAGGGGCACGGGAAAGAAACGGGTGAATTCCTTCCGGTGTTCCCTTTTTTTATCGAGGTAATGGGCCATGAAAATGACAAGAGTGATCTTTACCACCTCGGAGACCTGGAAGGAAAATCCACAGACCCGCAGCCACCTCGTCGCCCCCTTCACGGTGATGCCGAGTCCGGGAACCATGAGCAACACAAGCAGAACGACGGAAAGAATTATGCCGCCGTACGCCACATATCTCAGGTAGCGGTACGACATCTTCGACAGGAAGATCATCACGACAAACCCGAAGAGGAGAAAGCTCAGCTGTTTCTTCAGAAAATAATAGCCATCGCCGAATTTCTCCTGGGCGACTATGGAACTGGAGCTGAAGATCATGACCGTACCGACGATGAGCAGCAACAGCACTGCCATGAGCAGGATGGGATCGCTCCCGTTCTGATCATTATTTTTGATATCAGCGACGGGATTCATCTCGGCACCTGCTTTCCTGTTCCAACAACCGTGCGAGAAGCACCTTGAAACGGTCTCCCCGCTCCTCGTAATTTCTGAACTCATCGAAACTCGAGCATCCCGGGGAGAGCAGCACCACTTCTCCCGGAGCGGCAGCGTTGAAGGCGGCCTTCACGGCATCATCGAACCGCTCGCACATGTGCGCGGCCGTATCATCCCCGAAAAGCCCCTGAAGCGCATGCCGTGCTTCACCAAAAAGAACGAGTTTCTTCACTTTTTCACTGATCAGGCGGCCCAGGACCGTCCCGTCACCCCCCTTGAACCGCCCCCCCATGAGCAGGACGACCGGCCCGGAGAAGCTTTCCAGGGCCCGCACCACGGCATCGATGTTCGTCCCCTTCGAATCATTGTAATATCGAACGCCGTCGACCGCCCCGGCGAATTCCAGCCGGTGGGGCAGACCTCTGAATTTTCCCATCCCCGCGAAAACCGCCTGAGGCGGGCAACCGCACCAGCGCACCGCCGCGAGGGCGGCCATGACATTTTCCAGATTGTGCCGTCCCGGAAGGATAAACTCGTTTAGAGGGTATTTTTCCTCCGCTCCATCGGGCCCGGTATAAAGGATGGTTCCTTCCGCGAGAGAGGCTCCCCTGTTCAATCGTGCCGACGAGCTGAAGAAGACGACCGTGGACCGCAGCCGTTTGGAAAGGGCCTCCGAAAGGGCTTCATCGGCGTTCAGGACCGCCGCATCGGATGCATCCTGGTTCTGAAAGATACGCTCTTTTATCGAGCGATACTCGTTCAATGATTCATGGTAGTCCATATGGTCGGGTGTCACGTTGAGCAGGACCGCAACGTGGGGGTGAAAGGAGCGGGCCCATTGAAGCTGAAAACTGCTGATCTCCGCCACCAGGAAGTCATAGTCATCCTGGTTCTCGACACACTCGATCAAGGGGTTCCCGATATTGCCGCCCACGAACACCCGTTTCCCCCACTCGCCGAGCATGGCGCCGGCCAGCCGTGTCGTGGTCGTTTTTCCGTTCGTCCCGGTAATGGCAATGATCGGCCTTCGTATGAACCTGCCCGAAAGTTCGATCTCACTTATGACGGGGATCTCTCTTTTCAGGGATTCCACAAGCAATGCGTTTGCAGGAAGAATACCGGGCGATGGAACCACGCAATCGATCCCGGAAAGGCAGCGGGTATCATCATAGTAGGCCGTTTCGACGGTTATCCCATACTCACCTATCCGGGCGAAGGCTTCCTGCAGTTCCACGGCCGGTTTCTGATCGGTGACGACGACACGGGCACCCCGACCCGCGAGGAACCGTGTCACCGCGACACCCGTTTTCCCGAGTCCTATCACCAGTACTCTTCGGCCGTTCAGTTCCATAGCCCGCCCCTTATCTGAGTTTCAGCGTGCTGATGGCAACGAGGGCAAGGATAATGGAAATAATCCAGAACCTGACGATAACTTTCGGTTCCGGCCACCCCTTAAGTTCAAAATGATGGTGGATCGGGGCCATCCTGAAAACCCGTCTTCCGTTCGACACCTTGAACCAGCCGACCTGGAAGATGACGGAGACCGTCTCTATGACGAATATACCTCCCACAATGGCAAGCAGTATCTCCTGTTTCGTCAGGATCGCCATGGTACCCAGGGTCCCGCCAAGGGACAGCGACCCCACATCACCCATGAATATCTGTGCCGGATAGGCGTTGTACCAGAGAAACCCGAACCCTGCCCCCACCATGGCACCGCAGAAAACGGCAAGCTCCCCCGTCCCCACGATGTACGGTATCTGCAGATAGGAGGCCGTTTTTATATTTCCCACGAGATAGGCGAAAAGAAGATAGGTGGCGAAACAGATGGTGGCGGGCCCGATGGCAAGTCCGTCAAGCCCGTCGGTGAGGTTCACCGCGTTCGCGGCGCCGACGATGACAAAGGTCGAGAAGATGATATACCCCCAGCCCAGATCGGGCAGGATCATCTTGAAGAAGGGGATCGTCAGGTTGGAACTGAACCCCGGTTTCAGGTAGAGCACGACGCTTACCGTCAGGGCTATGACCGTTTCCGCCAGCAGCTTCAGAATTCCCGGAACCCCTCTGCTGCTGTGGTTCTGCAGTTTTCTGATATCATCGACGAAGCCGATGAGCCCGAACCCGATGCAGACGGCGAGGATGATCCACACATACTCCACGTCAAGCCGCGCCCACAGCAGTGTCGAGACGGAAACGGCGAAAATGATCAGGATTCCCCCCATGGTCGGGGTCCCCTTTTTTTCGTAGTGGGAGTTCGGACCATCCTCGCGGATCGGCTGACCAACGCGGAGTGAACGGAGCCATTCTATCATGAATGGTCCGAGGATGAAACTGAGCACCAGCGCCGTTATGACGGCGTAGATGGTCCTGAACGTAATATAGCGAAATACATTGAAGTATGAGATCGTATCGCTGAACGGATACAGGAGGTGGTAGATCACCGCTCGTTCCTTCCCCTTTTTCCATGCATGGACATGACACTATAAATTTTTGAATTGATAGCACATTATATAGTGTATTGCAATAGGTTAATACACTATATATGGTGTTTTTCAGGGAATTTATCCCCTTTTTGTTCCTTCTCCCACCTGCCCGGACGATTTGTTTCATCGGTTGAGCTCGGCAGGTCCGATCGTTTTCAGCAGGGCATCGACGAATTCTTCCATTCTCAGCATCCGCGAGCCCTTTATGAGGATCCAGTCCCCTGCCGTTACATACCGGGCGAGATCACGTGCAACAACTGCCGGGTCCCCGGCCGGTGATATCCCTTCCTGCTTCATACCGCCGCGAAGGGCTCCGGCCGTAACGGAACCGGTGAAATCACCACGCAGATACACCCGGTCAACGCCGGTCGATGCCAGATATCTGCCGATCTCTTCATGCATCTCGGGCGCTCTGTCACCGAGTTCGAGCATATCACCCAGGATGACGACCAGCCTTCCGGCCCCTTTTCTTTCCCTGAGCGCGCGAAGCGCTTCCCGCACCGACGCGGGATTGGCGTTATATGAGTCATCTATCAGAAAAGCGCCGTTTTTCAGGCTTCGGACCGTCATGCGGCCCTGAACCGGGCGGTACCGGGCAAGTCCCTCACAGATATCGTCGAGGGGTAGTCCGGCGCACCATGCCGCCGCTGCGGCGGCGAGCGCGTTGGAGACCTGATGGACCCCGAGGGCGTTCATGGTGACGTTACGTTCAGCCTTTCCCATACGAATCGTGAACCGCATCGAATCGACCGCAACCGCTTTAATGTCGACTGCCCGCAGGAATGCCTCGTGTCCGACTCCGAACGTTACCTGAGGGATGTCAAGTATCTCTGCGATAAGCGGCGTCGCGGGATCATCGGCGTTGAGAACCGCCCGTCCCCGTCCACGCATGTGGAGAAAGAGGTCCGCCTTTTCATCCCTGACGACGTCGATGGTTCCCAGGCCCTCAAGATGCGCGGGACCGATATTGGTAATGACGCCGATATCGGGCTCGGCGATGTCCGTCAGCCGGGCGATCTCCCCCCTTCTGTTGGTCCCCATTTCCAGAATGACCAGTTCCTGTTGTTCATTCATCTGGAGAAGGGTAAGGGGTACACCGATAAGATTATTATAGTTTCCGGGCGTTTTATGGACATGAAATGCCGAAGATGCGACGGCGGCCGCCATTTCCTTCGTCGATGTCTTTCCAGAGCTGCCCGTTATGGCTATGACGGGAACGGTGAACCGCTTCCTCCAGAAATGTGCGATGTCACCCAGGGCGTTCAAGGTATCGGGGACCGATATCATGACGGCATCCGCGTCTCCATCGTCAGGTGGTCTCCGGCCCGTTCCGATAAGAGATCCCGCCGCACCCTTTCGGAGCGCCTCATCGACAAAATCATGGCCGTCATACCGGTCCCCGGAAAGCGGAATGAACAGGCACCCGGGCAGGATGTTCCGGGAATCGGTGCAAACCCCCGTAAACTCGTCTCCCGAACGCCCGCGCAGAAGGGAGCCGCCGGTGATCTCCACAATTTCCGCCGTTGTAAGGAATCCGCGCCTTCCGGCCATCGTCAGCCCCCTTTCCGGGGGCGTTCAGCGAGATACTCCCGGGCGATGATCCGGTCATCGAAGAAGGTTTTCCGTTCCCCTATTATCTGATAATCCTCATGACCCTTGCCGGCGATGAGCACGATGTCTTCGGGACCGGCAAGCATGACGGCCGTTGCGATGGCGGTCTTCCGGTCAGGGATGACCGTGTATGCCCGTCCCCCGGAAACGTCGCCGAGCATGCCCGGATCGCAGCGGCGCACCTGCCGATCCTCCATGATCCCCCGCTCGATATCTTCAATGATGACCAGCGGGTCCTCCCGGCGCGGATTATCGGAGGTAACAATGGAAATATCGCTCAGCTCCACAGCCGCCCTTCCCATGAGGGGCCGTTTCGATCTGTCGCGGTCCCCCCCACAGCCGAAGACGGTGATGATCCGGCGGAGCCTGAATTCCCGAAGAGTTTCAAGCACCTTGCGCAGCGCATCCTCAGTGTGGGCATAATCAACGAGAACGACGGGGTCGTCCGGGCCGCTGACCCGTTCGATGCGTCCGGGTATGGTCCGCACCGCCTCGATGCCCCGTCGGATGGACTCCCCCGGGATATCGAGAACCGCGGCCGCGGCCGCGGAAGCTATCATATTGTAAAGATTGAACGCTCCGATTAACGGCGAGCGGACCCGCCATAGCTCTTTTCCGGCACTCATGTCCGCTTCGGTCCCGTCGATGGAAAGACGAAACCGCAGAACGGCGGCATCGGCGTCACCCGCAAAGCCGTAAGTAAAGACCTTTTTCCCCGTATCGGCGATAAGCCGTTTTCCCCAGGGGTCGTCCGCGTTGACGATCATCTTTCCCGCACCGAGGATCTCGGTGAAAAACCGTTTTTTCGCCTCGTAATAGGATTCCATATCATGATGGTAGTCGAGATGATCCTGGGAGAGGTTCGTGAACAACCCCGCGTCAAACACGCAATCGTCGATCCTCCCGAGGTCGATGGCATGTGAAGAAACTTCCATGACCACATGGGTAACGCCCGCGTCGGCCATTTCACGCAGTATCTTCTGAAGGTCTATCGATTGGGGCGTCGTGTACGGTGCCGGCAAAAGGGTCGTTCCATACCGATAATTGACGGTCCCGATAACCCCCACGGAATGACCGGCTTCCCGCAGAATAGACTCAAGCAGATAGGTAACGGTGGTTTTCCCGTTCGTACCGGTGATCCCGATCAGTGTCAGCGCTGAAGTTGGATCCCCGTAAAAAACCTTTCCGAGTATTCCAGGGACATGCCGGACGTCTTCGACCAGGATGGTCGTCACACCCGGCGGAACCGCCGGCTTCTTCTCGCAGACGATGTAGCGCGCACCCCGTGCCACCGCGTCCGGTATGAAATCATGGCCGTCCTGACGGAATCCCGGCAGGGCAATGAACAGGAAATTTTCACGGCATTCCCTGGAATCATAGGCCAATCCGGACACCCCGCCGTCGGCGGGACCGGTCAAGCGAATAACGTCGATGTTCTCCAGCAATCGACTCAATTTCACTGTCATGATCCTCAAAAACCATCATCAAACGCCACCAGGCAGGAGGTTGCCGGTTCAATTGCCGTTCCCGGCTCCGGTTTCTGCGCAACGGCCCATCCACTCCCGGAAATTTTCAATTCGATTCCCAAACGGCGGGTCAATCTCACCACTTCCCGCATCGACATGCCCCTGAAGTCGGGTATTACCGACCCGTTCACCTCTACGAGGGTGGAGACGGCGGGAACGGCAGGAACGGCGGCGGCGTTGAGGATATTGAATTCTTCGTTCTCCGCAGCCGCTTCAACTTTTCGTATTTCAATATCACGGTCGATGCAGCGCAGTATCTGTTCCGATATGTTCCTGAACACCGGGGCCGCCGCTACCCCGCCCCAGCGATTATGCCGTGGTTCGTCGAGAACGACGCATATCACCATGCGCGGGGCCTCGGCGGGGAAAAATCCCATGAAGGATGTCATCACCTTGCGTCGCGAATACTGCCCCGTCTCCCGGTCGAATTTCTGCGACGTTCCGGTCTTTCCGGCAACGGACACACCCGAAACACGGGCCCGTGCTCCCGTACCGTCTTCTTCTTCAACGACATTTGTCAGGAGTGTCGTGACCCGCTCGGCCGTTACCGGTGAGATGACGCGCCTGACCATTTCGGGCGCATATTCCTCTATCACGCGGCCCTGCGAATCGACAATGCCCCGTACAACGTGCGGTTTCATAAGAACGCCATGATTGGCGATCGCTGCGTATGCCGTCACCAGCTGGATGGCCGTCACGGATATTCCCTGTCCGAAGGACATGGTCGCAAAATCGATGTCACGCCATCGTTCGGGCCTGCGAAGGATACCGGACACCTCTCCGGGTACGTCTATGCCGGTCCGGGAGCCGAAGCCGAAACGGGTGATGTATTCGTAGAACTTTTCCTTTCCCAGCCGTTCCGACACTTTCGCTATGCCGATGTTGCTCGAGTATTTGAGCACTTCACCAAGGGTCAATTTATCGTGCTTTTTCATCTGAGCTTCGTGAATGGTTCTTCCACCCACATAGTAGGCACCGTTCTCGCAGTCAAACACATCCGTTTCCCCGGCAACCCCTTCTTCGATCGCGGCGGCCACCACGAAAGGCTTGAAAACAGACCCCGGGTCGAAACAATCCGTCACGGCGCGGTTTCTGCGGGCATCGGGGCCGCATCGCGACACCGCGTTCGGATTGAAATGGGGATAGTTGGCCATGGCCAGGATCTCTCCGGTCCGGGGATCCATCACAATGGCACAGCCGGCGCGCGCTTCGTTCTTCTCGACGGCCTGTTGCAGTTGAAGCTCGGCTATGTACTGGATCTGCCCGTCTATGGTAAGGATCAGGTTACAGTTCCCGTTTTCCGTATCGGCAACGGATTCTTCATTCAGGTACATCCGTGCGCCCCGGGCATCCCGCAGCCATGACGCCTTCCTGGGTGTTCCGAGCAGTTTGTCGTTGTACTTCAGTTCAATGCCTTCCCGTCCCTCCGAATCGATATCGACAAAGCCGATGAGATGACAGGCAAGGTCCTTCTGCGGGTAGTACCGGTCGGGTTCCTGAAGAAGGTGCACACCTTCGAGCTTCAGGGAGCGTATTCCCTCGGCCTCGGCGGGCGTCACTTTTCTTTTTATCCAGCAGAACCTCCCTGAACCGGAAAGTTTCGCCGCGATTTCTTCTTTCTCCAGGTTGAGGAACGATGACAGCGATTCGGCCGTTCTCGAGGCATCGGCAACGTGCAGGGGATCGGCATACACGGAGTCGGCGAGGACCGTCGCGGCCAGCTTTTCACCATTCTGATCCAGGATCAGCCCCCGCTCCGGCGGCAGGGTGATGGACATGCTCTGCTGCCGGTCTGCCCGCGTCTTGAGAAAATCCCCCTGGAGCACCTGGAGCTGGAAGGCACGGGAAACAAGGGCAACACAGAGCACGACAAAGAAGACCAGCACGGTGGCTATCCTGAAGCGAAACCATTTTCTGTCCTTGCCGGTCATTTGATGAAACGTACCTGCTCTTTCCCGGGATATTCCATTCCCAGTTTTTCCCGCGCCGTCGCTTCTATGCGATGCGGTGACTTCAGCGTCGCTATCTCGATCTTCAGGCGGCGCGTTTCTTCGAGAAGCCTGTTCTGCCGGTCCATCTCCCCGGCGATCCGGTAATTGAGCCTGGTGATATCGAGATGGAACCACACGTAAACGAGCACGGTCAGCATGGATATCATCGCGAAAACGATGAGGTGCGACGATTGGAGACCGATAAATGTCTTGTCCTGTTTCGCCATGCTTCAGATCCGTTCTGCCGCTCTCAGCCGCGCGCTGCGGGCCCGGGGGTTCAACCGCAGTTCCATTTCCCCCGGTTCGACCGGCTTCCGCGTCACGATCTTCAGGCTTTTTTCCCGCCCGCAGGTACAGACGGGAAGCCCCGGTGGGCAGATACAGCCTTTTTCCCCTGTCCTGAAGATATTCTTCACGATCCGGTCCTCCAGGGAATGGAAGGATATCACGACCACCCGGCCGCCCTTCGCCAGCATCTCGATCCCGTCCGAGAGTCCCCGGTGAAGGCTTGTAAGCTCTGCATTCACGGCGATCCTGAGGGCCTGAAAGGTCCTCGTCGCCGGATGGATCTTCGCCGGTCTACCCGTTCTTGAGAGAACACCCGCTACCAGCGCGGCCAGTTCCGTGGTCGTCCTTATCTGCTCCCGGCCGCGGCGGCGAAGGATCGCCCTGGCTATCTTCGCCGCCTGGTGTTCTTCCCCATATTCCCGGAGCATTTTTTCGAGTTCTCCCTGTGACGCCCCGTTCACGATATCGGCTGCCGTAAGCCTGCTGTCCTCATCCATCCTCATATCGAGCGGGGCCTCGCGGGAAAAACTGAATCCCCGTTCCGGCCGGTCGAGCTGATGGGACGACACCCCCAGATCAAGTAATAACCCATTAATGCGGGCGATCTTCAGGCCGGCCAGGATCCCGCCGATATCGGAAAAATTCCCCCTGACCAGCACCACACGATCTCCGAAGGGCCTCAGGCGCTCCCGCGACTCCCTCAGGGCCGCCTCGTCACGATCAATGCCCACCAGCAGACCGCCGGGGCCGGTCCGTTCCAGTATATCGGCCGCATGCCCGCCGCCACCCACCGTTCCATCCACATAGACACCGTTGCTCCTGCAGTCGAGACACTCCATTACTTCCTGAACCATAACGGGTATGTGAAATGGAAGGTCCATTCATATACCAAGATCGGCCACGTAATCGCTGAAGGCCTCGGGATTTTCGTCTATGCGGCTGATTTCCGTCTCAAAGAGCTCCCTGTTCCATATCTCTATGGTCCTCACCATTCCGGCGATGACGATATCCTTTTCAAGCTTCGCGTATTCTCTCAGTGAAGGAGGGATCAGGATCCGCCGCTGGGCGTTCAGCGTACAGTCAACGGCACCAGACATGAAGAGTCGCTGAAAGGCCCGCACTTCCTTTCGGATGATCGACTGGCGGGAAACCTTCTCCTCCAGGAGTATCCACTCCTGGTAGGGAAAGACCAGGAGGTGCCCACCCCATCCGGTGATGACCATGCGGTTGTCATACTTCTCCGCGAAAATCTGACAGAACCGGGGAGGAACGATAATCCTCCCCTTCTCGTCGATCGTATGGTTAAATCTCCCTCTGAAGACAGTAGGCGTCACGATCCCCCACAATATTCCACTATTTACCACTTTTTTTCGAAATATAAAGAGATGAAAAGGGTTTGTCAAGGAAAATTTGCCCTTTTCCTGGGCCACAACCTTTTATTTTTTCTTCCTTAACTGGTACTGCTGGACCGCTTTGCTGTGTTCCGTGAGGCTCGACGAGAAATGGTGGGTCCCATCGCCCTTTGAGACAAAATAGAGATATGGTTCCGTCGATGGATTGAGCGCCGCCTGAATCGAATCAAGACCGGGACTGCAGATGGGTCCCGGAGGCAAACCGCTGATGAGGTATGTGTTATAGGGTGACTCCATTTTCAGATGCCGGCGCTGCAGATTTCCGTCAAAATCCTCAATTCCGTAAATGACGGTGGGATCGCTCTGCAGCTTCATGCCCTTCTTCAGCCGATTGTGAAAGACCGCCGATATGAGCGGTTTTTCCTCCTTTACCCCGCCTTCCTTTTCGATGATCGAGGCCAGGGTCACGATCTCCTTCAGGGTCAATCCTCTGTCGCTGGCCGCTGCACGCATGTCCGGCGTAATTCTCCTCAAAAGCTCACCGGCCATGTGCCGGATGATATCCTCTTCGTTCATGGACTTCGTAAACGTATAGGTGGTGGGAAACAGAAAGCCCTCCGCCGTATCATTGTCAATATCCAGTGACGAGAGGAGATCCTTGTCCGCGGCAAGGGCACGGAAACGCCTCTCGTCGACCACCCCCGCGGCGGCCAGTCGCCCGGCAATACCGCGAAGCGTGAACCCCTCCGGAACGGTTACGTGATATTTCCTGACCCGTCCCTCGACAAGGCTTTCCAGAATATCCCGAGGAGATTGGGTCCCGTACAGTTCATATTCTCCCGCCTTGACCCGCTTCTGCACATCTTCAATAAGGGCCAGCACATAAAATGCCCTTCTGTCCTTCACCAGACCCGCGTCCTCGAGAATGGACGTGATCCTTTCAAAGGACGCCCCCTGAGGGACCTCGACGACCTGCCGGCCCACGGCGGGGTCAACGGGGGACTCCGCATAGCGAAGGAAGGCCGTAGCGGCCATGAAGGCAAGAACGGCCGTGAGGAATATCAGAAAAACGACGCCGAGCCAGGCACGCACCCTCATGATGACGCCCCGTTTGCAACATGGTCAAGGTACCCCTGAAGAATGATCGCCGCCGCCAGGCTGTCGATGACCTTTTTCCGTTTTTTCCATTTCACCGCAGATTCTCTCAGGATCGATTCGGCCTCCACCGTCGACAGCGTTTCATCCCAGAGGATGACGGGAATGTCTAGCTTCGACTCCAGGACCCCGGCGAATTTTCTGACACGCTCACAGGCGACCCCCTCTTCGCCGGAAAGTGTGATGGGGTATCCCAGGATAATTTTCCCGGCACCCAGTTCCCTCACCAGATTGACGATCACGAGGATGTCCCCTTCGAGCCCCTTGCGCTCGATGGTGCTCAACCCTCGTGCCGTGATGCCGAGATCGTCGCTGACGGCGACACCGATCCTCTTCGTTCCATAGTCAAGGCCAAGTATCTTCATGGCCTTCATGACCTATCACAAGGGGAACGGTGCGGGCAAACAAATTATGAACAGGGCGCACGCGGTCGCCGCCCGGGGTTTTTCAGGTTGTGTGAAGCCGGCAATTCTGGTAGCTTCACCGAACAGGAACACCCTCAGGGACAGGGGCATGAAGGACTCGACACATCTCATTCTGGGAACGGCCGGCCATGTTGATCATGGAAAAACAGCGCTCATCAAGGCCCTGACCCAGGTCGACACGGACCGGTTGAAAGAGGAGAAGGAACGGGGCATCACCATAGAGCTCGGATTCGCTCCCCTGATCCTTGACAGCGGCCGAAGAATGGGCGTCGTCGACGTGCCGGGACACGAGCGGTTCGTAAAAAACATGGTGGCCGGCGCGGGCGGTATCGACCTGGTGGTCATGGTCATCGCCGCCGACGAAGGGATCATGCCCCAGACCCGCGAGCACCTTGACATCTGCACATTGCTCGGCATTCGTCACGGCCTTGTGGCCCTCACGAAGATCGATCTAGTCGACGGTGAATGGCTTGACCTGGTTACCGACGAGATCCACTCATTCCTCGCGGGATCATTTCTCGAACATTCACCGATCATCCCCGTTTCCTCCGTCACCGGCGAGGGTATGGAGGACCTGCGCACCGCGCTGGACGCCGTTGCCGGCAGCGTTGAAGGCCGGACCGGTCTCGGCTTCTTCAGGATCCCCGTCGATCGTGTCTTCACCATGAAGGGCTTTGGAACGGTTATCACGGGGTCACTTCAATCGGGAAACGTAAAGAGCGGCGATACGGTGCAGATCATGCCCGGCGGGGCAACGGCGAAGATCAGGGGGATCCAGGTCCACAACGAACCGGTGCGTGAAGCGTCGGCGGGCACCCGAACCGCCATCAATCTTCAGGGAGTGAGCAGATCGGCCGTGAAGCGGGGAGATGTCCTGACCCACGCGGGAATCTTCGAACCCACACGGCGGATCGACATTTCCCTGAGTCATCTTCCTCACTGCCGGAAGAACCTCAAGAACCGGGCGATCGTCAGATTTCACCTGGGAACGGCGGAAGTATTGTCCCGTATCATCCTGCTCGGCAGGGACGAGATGGAACCGGGAACGCGGGGGGTCGCGCAGCTCGTTCTCGAATCCCCGGTCATTGCGGCTGCGGGCGATCGATTCGTCCTGAGAAGCTACTCTCCGATCACCACCATCGGAGGGGGGGGCATACTGGACCCCTTGCCGCGGAAGCACCGCCGGCAGGCGCAGAACATCCTCGAAGAGATGAACATCCTAGACGGCGGAGAGGGAGCGGAACGGGCGCGTATCATTCTCAGGCGTGCGGATACGACCGGAATATCACCGACAACCCTTTCAATACGGACGGGCATACCGGAACGGGAACTGGACACGCTGCTTGACCGCATGCTCTCGAATCGCGAAGCACTGATCATCGACCGGGAGGAACGGACAATGCTTTCCTACCCGCTCTACGAACAGATCCAGGGGGGGATCCTGGAGGAAACCAAAGCGTTCCACAAGAAATTTCCGCTCAGGGAATGGATCCACCGGGATGAACTGCGGATCTCCCTGGGAACGTTCGTATCACCGAAACTGTTCATCATGGCGCTCAAGGACCTGGAAAGGGCGGGCGCCCTCGCGACGGAAAAGGAAAATCTCCGCTCCGCCGGGCATCGGGTCAACCTGCAGGGGGAACTGGAAGAACTGAAGGAACGGATATCGGCCGTATACCGGGATGCCGGGTGTACCCCTCCCCTGACAAAGGATGTGTTCGAGCTGTTTCCCGACAAGCGCGGTGACGTAAAAAAGGTTCTGACGCTGCTCATCACCGAAGGCTCGCTGATAACCGTTACGGAAGACCTGTACTTTGACCGGGGTGAACTGGAAACCCTGAGGGAACGGTATCGCCGGTATCTTCTCGAGGCAGGGCAGGCCTCACCGGCGGCATTTCGCGAGTTGACGGGTCTTTCCCGCAAATTCACCATTCCGCTGATGGAATACTTCGATAAAATAAAACTTACCATCCGTGTGGGCGACCACCGGGTGCTCCGGGAGGATCGAAGACAGTGATCTCCGCCGTCAAAGAGTTCCCCGTCACGATCTATGACGGGCACCGGCCTCTCAGAGTAACAGATGCCGTCATAGAGGAGGTACCCCTCGCGGTGTATCTCGACGGACGGCACGTGGTCACCATCGCCTGCGCAGGCATATACCTGGAGGATCTTGCCCTGGGATATCTCAAATCCGAGGGGATGATCGGATCGCTCAAGGACGTGCGGGATATCACCGTTTCCGAAGAAGGCCCTTCGGTGCATGTGGACACCGGGAAAGCAACCGGAGAAAGGATCGGGACGGGACCGCAGGTTGAAACGATCCTGTCGAGCGGTGCACGGAAAAGAAAAGCGGACCTGATCGGAAAGCCGCTTGAATCTTCCCTGACCCTGCCGGCGGAACAGGTATTCCTGATCATGGAGCAGTTGCTCGGTGCTTCCGAACTTCATGCACGAACCCATGGTGCCCATTGCTCTGCCATTGCCGACATGAACGGCATCATCCTGTACCGGGACGATATCGGAAGGCACAACACCTATGATATGCTGAACGGGTATCTTCTCAGGACGGGCGGGGACCGCAGCGGCATGCTCATTGCCACCACGGGACGGGTTTCCACGGAAATCCTGTTTAAGGTCTACGGGATGGGCATACCGGTCATCGTGTCCCACGCCGTCCCTACCTCACGGGCGATCAAACTGGCGATGAGGGCGGGCATTACGCTCATCGGATACGTCAGGAAGGGAACGATGAAAATTTACACCCACGAAGAAAGGCTTACATGGAACTAGAGAAAAGAATATTCGTGAAAGATATTCGTCCGGGACAGGCCGTGAACGACCTTTTTCTGGTCATGGAAAAGAACATGGCCGTCTCTCAGAAAGGCAATCCGTACCTGAGCCTGCGGCTCAGAGATTCATCGGGCGAGATGGAAGGCCGGGTATGGGAGAATGCCGAGGCATTGAGCAAAACATTCGACAGGGGTGATATCATTCTCATCAGGTCACGGGCCGTCAGCTACAAGAACATGACCCAGCTTTCCATAACGGACCTTTCCGTCCCCGAGAGCACGGCGATCGAACCCGCCGACTACTTTCCCACCACCAGGTCAGACCGCCGGGAAATGTTTGAAATGCTCTTGACCTATATCGATCGGATGTCGAATCCCCACCTGAAGGCCCTTCTCGAGCGTATCTTCAAAGATCCGGAAACGGTCCGGGCCTTCATGAACGTTCCGGCTGCAAAAGGTTTTCACCACTCATACATCGGCGGTCTGCTGGAACACACCCTCTCCGTGACACAACTCCTCGAAACCTTCGCCGATCACTACCCGGGAACGGACCGGGACCTGATCCTCGCCGGGGGCATGCTGCACGACATTGGAAAGATCAAGGAAATTTCCTATGCCAGGGTGATCGATTACACCGACGAAGGACGCCTTATCGGCCACATAATCCTCGGATTTGAACTGGTAAACGAAAAAATGGCGGGGCTGCCGGATTTTCCTGAAGAGCTGGCCCTGCAACTGCGGCACATCATGCTCAGCCACCACGGTGATCTCGCCTACGGTTCTCCAAAACGACCGAAGACCGTCGAAGCGCTCATCGTCAATCACATCGACGACCTCGATGCCAAGGTCAACGCCTTCCGTGAGTCGATCGACGACGCGAACGAGGAATCGAACTGGACGCGGTATCACCGACTGCTTGAACGGTTCATCTATAAAGGAAGGCCGTGAACATTACTTCACGGCCCCCTTTGTTCGTGCGTTGTGGTCGCGTTATGTCATCCTTCGTAACCGGACATTCCCGTCCAATCGGGGTCAGTCGGAGCAAACTATTCCGATCAGCAGGCAGATACAACCGAGAGCAAAGATGAGAACATAAAGAGGTGCCTGGACGACATACTCCACGGCTTTTTCAACATAAGTCCATGAGATATCGTTCACCCAGCCGAAATGCTCCGCCCCGAAAATAGTTTCAAGGTTCAGTTTACCTTCTACAACGTCCGGTCCGGGGCGATACCCGGTATATCTGCTCCGTGCAATAAGGGACGTTATGGATTGATACCCGTAAAAAGCAAAGCTCCCGACCCACAGGATCAGGCCCGCAAGCGTAAACCGGGACATTTTACTTCCCCTTTGATATTCTTCACGTTTCATTCCGCCACGGCGGTACGAGCGACACGATTATACCAGAGTGACCGGTAAAACGCACCCCCTTTTGCATCAGGACCGGGAATGCCGGTCGCGCTCACTTTCTTCGTGGGCGAACCCCCTATTTCTTTCCGTATCCGATTCCCCGGGCGGCATCTTCGATGACGTCAAGGACCGAAACATCTTCAATGGTCGAAGGCACGGGATACTCTTCGCCGTTCGCGATCTTTCTCATGGTCGACCGGAGTATCTTGCCCGACCGTGTCTTCGGCAACGCCCTGACCACGGCACACTCCTTGAAGCAGGCAACGGCACCGATCTCCGAGCGCACCATCTGGACCAACTCCTTGGTAATATCTTCGTGATCCCGTTCAACACCGGCCTTGAGAACGACGAACCCGATCGGCACCTCGCCTTTGAGCTGGTCCTGGGCGCCGAGAACGGCGCATTCCGCCACGTCCTTGTGTTTTGACACGATCTCTTCCATTGCCCCTGTCGACAGGCGGTGACCGGCGACATTGATCACGTCATCGACACGCCCCATGATGAAGAGATATCCGTCCTCGTCAACGTATCCGCCGTCACCCGTGACATAACAATCTTCGATCTCCGTCACGTACTCAAGGTACCGCTTATCATCGTTCCAGAGCGTCGGGAGGCACCCGGGCGGCAGGGGAAGTTTCACCACCACGTATCCGTCGGCACCCTGGGGCATTTCATTTCCTTCATGATCGACGATCCTGACGTCATACCCTGGAACGGCTTTTGTGGGAGACCCGGCCTTTATGGGAAAAGGCTCTATGCCCATGCAGTTGGCCGCGATCGGCCATCCTGTTTCGGTCTGCCACCAGTGATCGATGACGGGAATTTTCAGCATATCCGACGCCCAGTGGTAGGTATCGGGGTCCAGCCGCTCGCCTGCGAGAAAGAGATACCTGAAAGCGCTGAGGTCGTATTTTTTCAAATATTCGCCGCGGGGGTCTTCCTTCTTGATGGCCCGGAATGCCGTCGGAGCCGTAAAGAGCACCGATACGCCGTGCTGGGAGATGACCCGCCAGAAGGCACCTGGATCGGGCGTGCCGACCGGTTTCCCCTCATAGACGATGGTGGTGCACCCCATCAGGAGGGGAGCATAGACAATGTATGAATGACCGACGACCCAGCCGACGTCCGATGCCGCCCAGTATACCTCGCCGGGTTTGACCCCATAGAGATATTTCATCGACCACTTCAGGGCGACCGCATGACCGCCATTGTCCCGCATGACGCCCTTCGGCTTTCCCGTTGTTCCCGACGTATACAGAATGTAGAGAGGGTCGGTGGCTTTAACGGTCACACAGCCTGTCGGCTGCGCCTTTTCCATGACCTCCGCCCAGTTGAAATCCCTTCCGGGCTTTAACGATGCTTCCACCTGGGGTCGCTGGAAGATAATGCATTTCTCCGGTTTGTGCTGCGCTATTTCTATGGCATTATCGAGCAGCGGTTTATAGGGAATTACCTTTTTCGCCTCTATCCCGCAGGACGCCGATACGATGAGCTTCGGTTTCGCGTCGTCGATGCGGATCGCCAGCTCGTTCGGGGCAAATCCCCCGAAAACCACTGAATGAACGGCACCGATCCGGGCACAGGCGAGCATGGCGACAAGCGATTCCGGTATCATGGGCATGTAAATAATGACCGTATCGCCCTTCTCCACACCGAAACTTTTCAGGACACCGGCAAAATTTGATACCTGTTCAAGAAATTCGCGATACGTGATCTTTCGAATCGTGTTTGTTACGGGACTGTCATAAATGATGGCTGTCTGGTCTCCCCTTCCCTGCTCCACCTGCATATCCACCGCATTGTAGCAGGTGTTCAGCTCACCACCCTGAAACCAGCGGTAAAAAGGCTTTTTGCTGTCGTCGAGAACTTTGTCCCATTTCCTGACCCACCTGATGTCCCCGGCCGCTTCAGCCCAGAATGTATCCGGTTCATTGATCGATTGTGTAAAAAATTCAGCGTAGGATAACTTTTCAGACATTGATTCCCCCTTCTTTTTTATTTCTTTATTTACGTCCGCTCGCCGAAAATAGCCCGGCCTATCCGAACGATGGTCGCCCCTTCTTCGACCGCGACAGGAAAGTCATCGGTCATTCCCATGGAGAGTTCATCCATTCTCACGTTGGGCATGTCACATTCCGCGATCCGGTCCCTCAATTCCCGCAGGACGATGAATGAAGGCCTCGCTTTCTCAGGGTCATCGTACCAGGCGGGCATGGTCATGAGGCCCCGGATGGAGAGGTGCTCCATGGTTGAGATCTCCCCGATCAGGGGAATAACCCCTGCCGGGACCGCCCCGCTTTTCGTTTCCTCGCCGCTGGTATTCACTTCAATGAGGATCCTGGTCACGACCCCCGCCGCACCGGAACGCCTGTCCAGTTCACGGGCCAGGCTGAGCCGGTCGACGGAATGTATCATGTCAAAAAGCTTGACGGCATATTTGGCCTTGTTCGACTGCAGGTGACCGATCATATGCCATTCAACGGAATGCCCCGTTTTTTCTATCTTCCGGCGTGCCTCCTGGACATAGTTCTCACCTATGATGTCTATACCGCAGGTGATCGCCTTCTGTATCCGCTCGTCGTCGACGGTCTTCGTGACTGCCATAAGCCGCACCTCCGAGGGGTCGCGGCCCGACCTGAGCGCGGCTTCGGTTATTTTCTCCCGTACCAGTTGTATGTTCTCTTCTACGAATTTCACTGATCGCGTTTATGAAAATTGACGGCTCCCACCCGTTTGAGCGACTCCACCACTTCCGAGAGGGGGAGGCCGACGACGTTGGTATAGGACCCGTGTATCTCCCGAATAAAAAACGCCGCCATCCCCTGAACGGCGTATCCTCCTGCCTTGTCATAGGGTTCGGAGGTCTGTATATACCATTCAATCTCGTCGTCGGGTATCGTTTTAAACAAAACCCGTGACTCTACGGCCTCACTCATTACTACATTTATGCACTCTTTGACAAGGGTAAAGCCGGTCAACACCCGGTGCTCCCTGCCGCTCAATTTCCACAGCATGTCCCGTGCATCCTGGGGGGATTTCGGCTTTCCCAGCACCTCTCCATCTATCATGACGATAGTGTCGGCGCCCAGCACCCAGTTGTCGGGATATGAAACCGCGACCGCCCGGGCTTTTTCCCTTGAGAGGCGCAGAACATGGTCCCGGGGAATTTCGCCGGGACGGAATGATTCGTCGATACTCGGCGGCACGACTGAAAAATTGAACCCCGCCTCCGTCAGAAGGACGCGGCGGCGGGGTGATTTCGAGGCAAGCACGAAGGACAGTTCCATAATATGGTTCTTCTTTTTCCCCGGTCACCGAGGATATACGGCACCCTTATCACTCGTCGGTTCTCAACTCAGCCCCAGCAGGCGTTTCGGGTTCTCCGACACCAGCAACTGTTTGATCCCGTCTTTCAGGGGAAGCTGATCCAACTCTTTCATGATCCGCACCCGTGTAATGAGCGGATAGTCACTTCCAAAAAGCGCCTTGCCGGCAAGGGGTCCGTTGATCTGGCGGATCACCTCTTCAGGTATGCGCCGGGGCGCCCATCCCGCAATGTTGAAATAGACATTCGGATTCCGCAGGACGACCGACATGCCCTCGTAGAACCAAGGATACCCGAAATGGGCCATGATTATTTTCATGCGTGGAAAATCAACGGCAACATCGTCAAGGTAGACAGGCATGCAGTACGATATTTTCGTACCGGCGTGGAATTGCGTACCAGTGTGGAAGAGGACGGGAATTTGCAGGTCCTGGGCGACTTCATAGACGGGATACATGATCGGGTCGTTCGGCGCGCATTTCAACAGATGGGGGAGAAGTTTCAATCCCTTCAATCCGAGTTCTTTCACGGCGCGCTCAAGCTCGTCCAGGGCCGGCAGGCCCTTATGGGGATCAACGCTGGCGAACCCGATGAACCGGTCCGGATATTTCTCGACCGTCCGGGCCACAAGGTCGTTCGGTACCCGGTATCTGAAGGTGGTTTCAGCGTCAATGGCAACGATGACCGCCAGGTCGACACCGGCTTCATCCATATCCTTCAGGGTGTCTTCGATTTCAGGGAACTTGAGGTCCTTGAACATGAGCTGATAGCTTCGCGCCATTTCCTCGGGAAGGCTTTCGATCGCCTCTTTGGTGAACAACTGAGAATGGGTGTCGATAATCATGGGGAATACTCCTTTCCTTTTTGATCTGTTCTTTCCACGCCTTTCATTTCACGGGAATATGCATTCATTCCGCTGGATCGGAGAAAGGATCGTTCCTGTCACCATCAGTTACGGGTTCCCGGAAATAAGTTTGACCAGCACGCGCCGTGTTCTCGGCCCGTCGAACTCGCAGAAAAAGAGCGACTGCCAGGTGCCGAGGACCAGTTCGCCCCTTTCCACTATCACCGTTTCAGATGAACCGATGAGGGAAGCCTTGATGTGAGCCGCCGAGTTACCCTCACCGTGGCGGTAATGGTCATCAAAGGGAATGACCTTGTTGAGTTCCATGAGTATGTCACGGGGGACATCAGGATCGGCATTCTCATTGATCGTCACCGCTGCTGTCGTATGAGGAACAAAAACACAGCACAGACCGTTCACCATTCCCGCCTCGCGGACCACGGCCCGCACCTGTCCCGTAATATCGATCATCTCCGTTTGAGAACGGGTTGCGACGGTGAAGGGGTACATATCGGATATCCCGCCTTTTTTTTTATCTTCTCTTGTATCTCCGACTATGATATTTTCCGCACTATAATGCATTGACCGGTAATTTTCAATGCCGGACATCATAATGCGAAGAATGACGGTAAAGAACGGTCTTAAAAGCGCGGAGGTGATTGCCGTCGCAACATGGGGTACGGGAAATGTGGTACGGGAAAAGATGAACACAAAACCTCAGGAATTCCTGCGGAAGGTCCTTTTGTTTCAGTCCCTGGACCCGGAGGATTGTACCCGGCTCGCCGCCTCGTTCAGGCGGCGCTCCCTCAAGAAGGGAGAGGTCCTCTTTCGGAAGGGTGATGAAGGAAGCACGCTCTACATCATTCAGGAAGGACTCGTCAAGATCGTCCTTACCTCTGAAACAGGAGACGAAATAGCGCCGGCCATCCTGACTGAAGGGGACGTTTTCGGTGAAATGGCCCTTCTTGATGGACTGCCGCGTTCCGCTGACGCGGTTGCGCTGGAACAGACGGAACTTATGGCGCTGAGCAGAAGCGACTTCCTTGATTTTCTGAAAAACAACGAACAGGCCATTCAGGCGGTATTTTCATCGATATCCATGCGGCTGCGCAGAACCGACGACCTTCTCGAAGATGCCAGTTTTCTGACGATCTCCACCCGCCTGGCCCGGCGCCTTCTGGAACTCGCCGAAAATCACGGCCGCACCGACGAGACAGGCAATGCTGTCATTATCGACCTGCGTCTCACCCAGAGAGACCTGGCAAGCATGGTGGGTGCCACACGGGAGAGCGTTAACAAGGAACTGCGGATCCTCCGGGAACGAGGGGCCGTTGAAATGGAAGAAAATCTCATAAAAATAGTCGATATGGAAAGGCTGAGACGCCGCGCCCGCCTGTGAACACCTGTGAAATATTTCACAGGAAAGCTATGAAACAACCCATTGCCGTCATTAACGTATTTTAGTATAAAGTATACACGTAAATTCCGCCCGGTACGGCAAGAATAGCATCCGGCGGGTATGTTGGGGGGAAAATGTTGTGCCGTTCATGTTGACGCATATGCTTGAAATTCTTTTTCTGGTGTTCGGAGCTGTTGTGGGAAGTTTCCTGAATGTCTGCATATACCGGATACCATCGGAGCGTTCTATTGTTCTGCCCGCCTCTCACTGTCCGCATTGCTCTCATCCGATAGCCTTTTACGACAACATTCCGATATTCAGCTACCTCGTCCTGCGAGGGCGGTGCCGGCACTGTAAGACACTGATATCGCTCGTATATCCCCTCGTTGAACTGCTTACAGCCCTTTTGTCGCTTTTCCTTTTTCTCCGGTTCGGCCTTTCATTTAAATATCTCTTCGCCTTTGTCTTTACCTGTTCATTGATTGTCATCACCTTTATCGACCTGGAACACCAGATCATACCCGATATCATATCGTTACCGGGCATCCCCCTTTTCTCGCTTACCGCCATTCTCTTCATGGACGTCTCGCTGAGGGACTCACTGATCGGTATCGTTGTCGGCGGTGGTATTCTTTACCTGATCGCTGCGGGATACCAGATACTGAAGAAAACAGAGGGAATGGGAGGTGGAGACATAAAGCTCCTGGCAATGATGGGAGGATTTCTGGGCTGGCAGTCCCTGCTCTTTGTGATTCTTGTCAGTTCCCTTCTCGGAGCTGTGGTGGGAATTGGTGTCATTATCGCCCAGAAGGGAGACATGAAATACGCTATTCCTTTTGGTCCATTTCTGTCGATCGGAGCTGTTTCCTATCTGTTCTGGGGAAACCGTTTTTTACAGTATTTACTGTATCAATAGGATGAGAGAACAATGAAAAAAACACAGTGGAAAAAAACCGGGTTCACCCTGATTGAGCTCCTGATGGTAGTTGTTCTGATGGCTATTATCTCTGCGATCGCCATGCCTGGGTTCCTTGAGTGGATGGCACAGAACAGGCTCAACGGTGCGACACGACAGGTCATGACGGATCTCATGGAAGCCCGGTCCAGTGCGGTGAACCAGAATAACCGTTTCAGGGTACTTTTTGTTGATTCTCATCGCTACCAGATCCATGACGACAGAAACAACAACAGTGCGATCGATGCCGGTGAACCTGTCGTCACCAAAGACATTCACAACGATTATCAGGATGTAACCTTTTCCGCGACGGCAACTCCGATATTTTATTCACGCGGAACGGCATTTGGTACCACCGTAACACTCTACCTGGCAAATCACGGACAAACAAAAACCGTGACGGTCTCCGCGGCGGGAAGGGTTAAGTGCAATTAGGGGGTAGGGTCATGCAGAAATCAACTGTAGTAAACAACAATCAGGGATTTACGATGATTGAGGTTATCATCACCGTATTCATCGTTATGATCGCGTTTATGGGAATCATCGCCGTTTCATCAAGCGTCATCAACGGAAACGCCTTCAGCAAGGACGTCACATTCGCTACCAGTCTTGCTCAGCAGCAGATGGAACAGCTCCGGATTGAGGATTATGGTAATCTCTCAAATGAAACATCGATCAATTCCATTTACACCACCGTGACTACAATTACGGACAATGCTCCCGAGAACAATATGAAAACCATAACGGTGACAACCCAGTGGTCCCGCGGAGGGACATCGCGAAGCGTAACCCTGCGCACCATAAGAGGGGAGTAAAAAAATGAGCTGTCATACCATCAGAAACATGAGAGGATTCACCCTCCTTGAGGTTGTTGTCGCTCTTGCCATAGGGCTTATGCTCCTTGGAACGCTTTATACCTTCTTCCTCACACAGAAAAAAGCTTACAACGTGCAGGAGCAGGTCGCTGAAATGCAGCAGAACGCCCGGGCGGCAATGGACATGATGGTGAACGAACTGCGAATGGCCGGGTTTGATCCTTTCAACACGCCGAGCCTCGGTCGGATCGTAACGGCCGCAAGCGGCCAGATCCGTTTCACTCAGAATATCACAAGAACAAACCCGCCGTATGATCCTGATGAAGACGTTGATGATCCTGATGAGGATGTCACGTATTTCCTGCGGACAGCCGCGGACGGAACGAGTGAACTGGTAAGAACGGCACGTTCACGGACCTCTGTATCGTCAGCATCGGGATTTCAAACAGTCGCCGTCGCAGAGAACATTGAATCCCTCACCTTCACCTATCTGACGGAAGACGGAACACCGGCGGCAGCACTTGACGAGATCAGCCAGATCGTTATCAGCCTGACGGCCCGGACGGATGAACCGGATCCCGATTACATCAACCCTCAGCAGGGGGATCATTATCGTCGATTCACTTTGTCGGCGACGGTCATTCCCAGGAATCTCGCCATGGGGGATTAAACCAATGAAGACAAAATCTTTTTTCAAAAAATTGTCAAACGAGAAGGGTGCTGTCCTGGTCGTTGCACTCCTTATACTTGCCGCACTGGTCATTATAGGAACGACAGCCTACATCCATGCATCGACGGAAGTAAAGATCAGCCGGAATTACAAAGCGGAGAAACAGGCCTTTTACGATGCAGAGGCCGGTGTCGAGTATATCGGGAAAAAACTGGAGCAGGACCTCAACGCAGGGAATATAGACCTGACCGCTGATCAGATCGCTTTATCCTACACGACACCGGGCCACTTTTTCTTTGACCCGCCGGCAGTGCTAACTTCATTGGGAAGTAATCGCTTCCGCTTTCGCGTCGTGGGCCATGCTGATCCTGATGCATCGAGAACAATCGATGTGGATATTGCAACCCGGCGCAAGAGCGTCTTCGAGTTCGGTTTCTTCGCCGACGGAACCGTTGATCTCAAGGCATCGAGCGGTATGTACAGCTATGACTCCCGGATCACGCCGAATCCCACTCCCGCCGATTCCACAAATATGTGCGATGTGGGTTCCAACACGGAAATCATCGTGCGCATGGACACACTGGTGGACGGTGATACGGCGCTCGGAGAGGATGTCCTCGGGGTTGACGGCATCTGGACGGAAGTAGGTGTTCCCATCATAAACGGTGATAAGGGTACTCCTGTCGACCGGGTCGATCCTGATCCGCTGGGGGCCCGGGGCGGTGACCTGGCGAACAA
>JAFGTS010000019.1 GCA_016933965.1 Deltaproteobacteria bacterium
CACTTTGCCACTTTGCCACTTTGCCACTTTGCCACTTTGCCACTTTGTCACTTTGTCACTCTGTCACTCTGTCGCTTTGCCCCTTTGCCACTTTTTTTGCCTTCTCCATTTCGGTTTCACGTTTCCTTACAAGGTCGTCTATCTTGTTCTGCGAAAACCGGTACCGGTGTTTTTCGGCTGTGCAGATAGCCTTCAGCGCGCCGGTCGACTCCTTGATCGTATCATTGATGATAACATAGTCATACCACCGGGCCTCGGTGATCTCCTCAACGGCCCGGTTCAGGCGCCGCCTCAGCATGCCGGCGTCTTCGGAACCGCGGCGTGCAAGTCGTTCTCTCAAAATACCGATGGTGGGCGGAAGAATGAACACAAAAACACCGTCCGGGAAAATGGTTTTCAGGTTCTTCGCACCCTGAGGGTCCACGTCGAGGAGGATGTCGTGCCCCTGTTCCCGCATATCATCGATGACCCGCCGTGACGTCCCGTAGAGATGCCCGTAGTTTTCGGCCCATTCGGCAAATTCTCCGGCATCGGCGAGCCGCCTGAATTCATCCTCCTCGATGAAATGATAGTCCCTGCCATCCTGCTCTCCCCTCCGTGCCTTTCTGGTGGTATGAGACACAGAAAAGGAGAGTCCCGGTAACAGGTTCAGTACGTTCCGGCAGATGGTCGTCTTGCCGGTACCTGATGGAGCCGACACCACAATCATCAGACCTTTTGCACGATCAGGGTTGTTTTCTGCCATTTGCTACTCTATATTCTGCGCCTGCTCACGGAGTTTCGCCAGTTCCGATTTTATTTCGATCACGTTCTGAGCTATGGCGAGGTCCCCGCACTTGTATCCGACCGTATTGATCTCCCGGTGCAACTCCTGCAGGATGAAATCCATCTTTCTTCCTACGGCTACGGCCCCCTCGTTTTCCAGAAGTTCCTCAAGTTGAGCCACATGACTGTCGATCCTGACAAGTTCTTCCGTAATATCACTCTTCTCCGCCATGATCGCAACTTCCAGGGCCAGACGCGCTTCGTCCAGATCGATCCCACCGGACAGCTCTCGAACCCGGTCCACGAATTTCTTCTGATAATAGACGGGGACCTCCGGGGCACGAGACCGCACGATCTCCATGCATGACTTGATAAAGCCCAGCCGCATCACAAAATCCCGGTACAGCTGTTCTCCCTCTTTCGCCCTCATTTCCTGAAGGGCCGTCATGGACTCGTCAAGTGCCTTCCCGAGCGGTTCACGAACCGACGATACGTCTATCTCCGCCTCGGAAGAAAAAATCCCCCCCTTCAGACCGGTGAGCATGTCAAGGGTTATCTCCCCGGAAAGGCCCATTTCACTCCTGACGCGTTCCAATATATCATAATATTTCCAGAGCAGGGGCATGTTCACGGCCAGCGCCTCCGGACCGCTCCCGTTCACCTCCGCGTCGACACGAATGGCGACTTCAACTCTGCCCCGGGAGATCTTTTCAGCGATCTTCCGTTTCGCTTCGATCTCAAGGGAACTCATAAACAGCGGAAGTCGCACGATAATTTCCGTGTTCCGGTGATTGAGCGATTTTATTTCCACCGTCAGTTTTCTCTCGCCGAAACCGCATTCCGCCCGTCCGTAACCGGTCATACTTTTTATCATCAGCTACACTCCCTCGTCATTCTCCGTCCCCTTCAACTGCAGCAGATAGCGGGCCCTGATCCGGTTGAACATCTCCCGAACAGCCCTGCTCGCGTAATCAGGATAGGTCCATTCCAGTTTCTGAAACGACTTGTCCCGGTACACCAGCGTCAGGTCCGCATACAGCCCGTTCCTCACATAGGGACGGTGCGTGTAGGGCTTTCCCGTCGCCAGGATCAGGTGCGCACGCGCCACGTATCCGGGGTCTATATTGACGGTTCTGCGACCGTCAACAGATGCTTCGCGTTCGATGTCATTCGTATGCAGCTTTATATCCCACAGGTCGCCGGGTTCGATCAACGTTTCAAAGGACAGGAACCGTCTCTTGAGCGGGGTCCCCATCTCCGGCTCATAATAATCGGTCTCGTCAAAGGGAACCACGGCACTGATATAATCGGGGTCCCCGTAACGCCGGGCGAGCTGCCTGACGGCCCTGTCGATCCGCTCCCCTTCCGGTGAAAATATGCTTGCGATCAGTTTCACCGGTTCCGGTTTTCTCGGTCCGCTCATAAAAGTGCCGTCAATTCCTCGCGGGTTACCGTCGCCGTCCCCACCTTACCGACAACGATCCCGGCGGCATGATTTGCAAGCACGGCCGCCTCCCGATAGGTCGCCCCCGCCGCAACGCTCAGTGCGAACACGCCGATCACCGTATCACCGGCGCCGGTCACGTCGAAAACCTCCCGCGCCACGGCAGGAATAGCGGTAATATCGCCATTGTGTTCAAAAAGCGTCATTCCTTCTTCTCCCCGCGTTATCAGAACGCCCTTCACGTGCAGTTTCTTCAGTAGTGCCTTGCCGCCCCTGATAACGTCGGCCTCGCCGGCGAATTCCCGGTGCAGCGCCCTGGCCGCCTCGACGTGATTCGGTGTTATCAGGTCAACATCGCTGTAAAGGGAAAACCCGTTCTGCTTGGGATCGACGCACAGAACGATGCCCGTCCCGTCAATGGCTTTCCTGATCTCGGTGATCAGCTTTTTCGAGACGACACCCTTGGCGTAATCGGAAATGACGATCGCCCCCAGTTCGTCACGAACATCGGTAATATATTCCATTATCCTCTGAAGGCTGTCGTTCCTGATCTTCTCGGTGTTCTCCCGGTCGAAACGCACCACCTGCTGGCCGTGGGCGACGATCCTCGTCTTGACGACGGTGGGCCGTCCCTGCTCGACCACGATCCCCCGGGTATCGATATTCATTTTTCTCAGCCGGCCCACAAACCATCTGCCCATCAGGTCGGCTCCGATGACGCCCGTTATCGAAGCCTTTCCGCCGATGGAACAGATGTTGTTGAGCACATTGGAACACCCGCCCAGGAGGTAATCCTCGGATGTCACCCGCACAACCGGCACCGGGGCCTCCGGCGAAATGCGTGACACCTTGCCCCAGATGAACTGGTCCACCATGACATCCCCCACGATGAGGACCCTGGACCGGGGGAATCTATCGATGATCTCCAGCGCCCGTTTCCTGCCGATAATCGTTCCTACCATGCCTGCTGCAGCCTCGACAACGGGATGCGTCCGTCCCGCGGGATCACTTAATGCCAAAACCGCCCGCGGAAAACGCCGATTCCCTTTCTAAAAAGTGTAATACGTTAGTATTATGTCTTTTTCTTGTCAATTTTTTTCTTCCACCTTCAGTCGATTTTCTTATGACCTTCCATTGACGAGAGGTGTTCGGAGCGCTCTCAGGCGAAACGGCGCCTGGTTCCAACCCTTAAAAGACTTGACTAAACGTCCGAAAAAATATAGGTATTACACCTTTATATCGACATACGGGGTGTATCTGGCCCGTCATCGGCGCGGCCGCGGGCACAACCGGTGAGGAATGTATCCGATGGATGAAACAAGCGAACTTCTGAAAAAAAGAAAAGAAAAAATGGCATCTCTGAAAGAAGCGGGGATCAATCTCTATCCCAATGATGTCGACATAACCGCCACAACGGCAGGTATCCTGGCCGGGTTCAACCATCTTGACGACGCAGCGCTCGCCGCCGCGGACGAGCGATTTACCGTCGCGGGACGCATGATGGCCCAGAGGCTTTTCGGCAAGGCGGCTTTCATAAATATCATGGACCGCAGCGGAAGACTTCAGGTTTACGTCGCGAAGAACACGGTGGGCGACGAGGCGTATGCCCTTTTTAAAAAACACGATGTGGGCGACATTATTTCCGCATCAGGGAAACTTTTCAAGACGAAAACGGGTGAGTTGACCATCGCGGCCGACGAAATCCGCCTGCTCTCCAAGGCGGTACTGCCGCTGCCTGAAAAATGGCACGGCCTGAAGGATGTCGAAACGCGATACCGCCAGCGTCACCTCGACCTGATCATGAACCCCGACGTGAAAGCCGTTTTCGAGACGAGGAGCCGCATCATCAAGCTGATACGCGACTTCATGCAGGACAGGGACTTTCTCGAAGTGGAAACCCCCATGATGCAGGCGATAGCAGGCGGCGCCATGGCGCAGCCCTTCAAGACCCACCACAACGCACTCGATATGGACCTCTATCTCAGGATCGCGCCGGAGCTGTACCTGAAGCGTCTTATCGTCGGAGGACTTGAGCGGGTCTTTGAGATCAACAGGAACTTCAGAAATGAAGGCGTGTCGACCCTTCACAACCCCGAATTTACCATGATGGAATTCTACCAGGCCTACGCCACCTACGAAGACCTCATGACACTTACGGAAGAGCTTTTCGTTCATATTTCCAAGGATGTATGTGACTCCCTGATCATATCCTACCAGGGAACTCAGATCGATCTCACGCCTCCCTGGGACCGCCTGACCATCAAGGAAGCCATCACCAGGTACACCGATATCGATCCCGGCGTTCTCGGGGACGCGGACCGGGCGATCGCCTGCGCGCGGGAGATCGGCCTCGATATCGAGGACAGGGAACCGCTGGGAAAAACGATCATGGCCATATTCGAGGAACTGGTGGAGGACAAGCTGATCCAGCCCACCTTCATAACCAGCTACCCCATCGAGGTATCACCGCTCTCGCGGAGGAGCGAGGATAATCCGGCCTTCACGGACCGCTTCGAACTGTATATATATGGAAGGGAGATTGCCAACGCCTTCTCCGAGCTGAACGATCCCGAGGACCAGGAACAGCGTTTCCTGATGCAGCTCAGGGAACGGGAGGCCGGCGACCTTGAGGCCCATGAAATGGACAGGGATTACATCACCGCCCTGGAGTATGCCATGCCTCCGACGGCGGGAGAGGGCATCGGTATCGACCGGCTCGTCATGCTCTTTACGGATTCGCCATCGATCCGCGACGTCATCCTCTTTCCGCACATGCGGCCCCAGTCGTCGCCGAAGGTTTGAAACGCATGTCCTACGAAATTTTCATAGGCTTCAGATACCTGAGAGCGAAGCGCAAGCAGACCTTTATTTCCGTGAACACCATGCTGTCAATGGCCGGTATATTTCTCGGCGTGGCGGCACTGATCGTCGTTCTTTCAGTCATGACGGGATTTGAGACGGAACTGCGCGAAAAGATCCTGGGGATCAACTCGCACATCGTTCTCATGCAATATTCCGGAGGCATGACAAATCACGAAGCGGTCATGGCGGAGATCAAAGGGATTCCCGGTATCGTCGCCACGACACCCTTCATTTACAGCCAGGCCATGCTGAAGAACCGGGACCGTGTCACCGGGGTCGTTCTGCGCGGCATTGAGGTGAAAAGTGCCCGCGACGTGCTCAACATCGGTAAAATGACCGACGGAAGCATCGACGCTCTCGCTGCTTCGAAAAACGCCGCCGACACCGCAACGCCGCCGGGAATCATCATCGGCGGTGAACTTGCACGGAACCTCAACGCCCTCTACCAGGACACCGTGGAAGTTCTACTTCCCATGGGCATCACGACCCCCATGGGCGTCATGCCACGGATAAAAAAATTCAGGGTCGTCGGCATCTTCGAATCGGGCTCATACGAGTACGATTCATCCCTCGTCTTCATATCCCTTGCAGAATGCATGGAGTTTCTCAACATGCCCGAGGAAGTCACGGGTATCGAGATCAGGATCGCCAACATCTATCAGGCGGGAACGATAGCCCGGACACTGGAAAACACCCTCGGGTTCCCCTTCTGGGCCCGCCCCTGGATGGAAATGAACAAGAATCTCTTTTCCGCCCTCAAGCTTGAAAAGAGGGTCATGTTCATCATTCTCAGCCTGATCGTCATTGTGGCGGCTTTTAATATCATAACAACACTGATCATGACGGTAATGGAAAAATACCGCGACATCGCGATCCTTAAATCGATGGGGGCGACCTCCCGGGGGATCATGAAGATCTTCATGGTTCAGGGAATGATAATCGGTGCCATCGGCACTTTTCTGGGATGCGTCACGGGAGTCACCCTGGCCCTGAATCTCGAACGGGTCACCAGGTTCATCGAGGACCTGTTCGGCTTTAAGGTACTGCCGCAGGATGTCTATTATCTCAACGAATTACCGTCCCAGGTCAATTACAGCGATGTGGCCCTGATCGTCATCGTGGCCCTGCTGCTGTGCTTTCTGGCATCTATGTATCCGTCATGGCGCGCGTCCCGGCTCGACCCCGCAGTGGCGCTTCGCTATGAATAATGGACAGGGAATGATAACCGTTAGAAACCTGACAAAAACGTTCATAAAGGACGGAACACGCATTGAAGTCCTGAAAGGCCTGGACCTGGAAATAACCGCCGGTGAAACGATGGCCGTTCTGGGTGTCTCAGGCGCCGGGAAAACGACCTTCCTGCAAATTCTGGGACTTCTCGACCGCCCCACATCGGGACAGGTCCTGTTCGACGGCGTCAACATATTTGACCGGCAAGACCGGGAACGCGCGTACTTCAGAAACCGGCAGATCGGTTTTGTCTTTCAGTTCCACCACCTGCTTCCCGAATTCACCACCCTGGAGAACACCATGATGCCGGCGCTGATCGCCGGCGTGAACAGATCGGAGGCACGTGCGATGGCCGAGAGCACCTTGACGGAAGTAGGCCTTGGTGATAGATTGGTCCACAAACCGGGCGAGCTTTCCGGCGGAGAACAGCAGCGGGTCGCCGTGGCGCGGGCCATGGTCATGAAGCCCCGCTGTATTCTTGCCGATGAGCCGACGGGAAACCTTGACACGGAGACAGGAAGAAAGATCGAGGACCTTCTGCTTGATCTCAACGCAACACGGGGCTCAACCCTCATCGTCGTCACACACAATACATCTCTGGCACGCCGCATGACGCGCATGATCGGCCTGAAAGACGGGAAAACATATGAATTGTGAGCTTATCAAACGCCTCGTCCTGATATTTCTTGTCCTCCTGGTCGCCCAGGGGGCCCTTGCCGCCGACAGGACAGGTATCGCACTGTTCCCCTTCGTTCTTCAGGGCGGCGCTGGTGAAGACATGGAACCGCGCATCAGAAGTCTTCTCGGAACCGAACTGGGAAAAACGGGAACCATCGACATTGTCCCCGACGAAAAAGTGGCACAGGCACTCAGCGGGAAGAAGATCGATGAAAAGCAGGCCTTTTCCGTGGGAGGTGAGATCGGTGCCGACATCGTTATCATGGGAACGGTGACCGCCCTGGGCGGCCGGCTCAGTGCTAACCTCGAGGCCCTCGGTGTCGCGGAAAAGATCATTTACGGCGACATCACCGCCGCCGGAAACACCACGGATGAAGGGATGACGTCCCTCGCGGCGGAACTTGCCCGGGTCATTCTGGTAAGAATATTTCCCTCGCAGGTTATTGCGAAGGTCGAAATCCAGGGAAACAGCCGCATTGAAGAGAACGTGATCCTGAACGTCATGTCCGTCGCCAGGGGAAAGCCTTTTTCACAGAAGGATCTTTCAGCCGATATCAAGGCCGTTTACGGCATCGGGTATTTTAATGATGTAACGGCGACCGTGACGGAAAGCCCGGAAGGACTGGTCATCCGGCTCAGTGTCCAGGAAATGCCCCTTGTCTCGGAGGTGAACGTCGCCGGGAATGACGACGTCAAGAAGGAGGATATCACGGCCGTCATTACCGTGGAGGCCCACGAGGTCCTGAATCTCGATAAAGTCGCGGATTCCGTTGAAAACATAAAAAATCTTTACAAGAACAAGGGATTCTATAACGCAGAGGTCACATACCGGATCGAGGAGAAGGAAAACAAGGCGACCGTCACGTTCGACATAAAGGAAAAAAAGAAGATACACATAAAAACGATCACCTTTGAGGGGAATGAGGCATACACGGCAAAGGAACTGCGGGACATGATGGATACCTCCGAATGGGGCATCTTTTCCTTCATCACCGATTCGGGTATCCTCAACGAAGACAAGCTGAAGCAGGACATGAACAAGCTGGCCGCCTTCTATCTTAACAACGGCTATATCAACATAGAGATCGGGGACCCGGTCATCACCCATGACGAAAAATGGCTGTATGTCACCATTACCGTCAAGGAGGGGAAACAGTTCAGGGTCGGCCATGTATCCATCACGGGCGATACCATTTCCGTGCCCCGGGAAAAACTGTTCGAAAACCTGAACATCACAAAAAAAGACCATTTCGACCGGGAAGCCATCATGAAGGACATCGATTACCTGACCGAGGCCTTCAACAATGAAGGGTATGCCTATGCGGCGGTCTCACCCCTGACGACCCCCCGCGAAGAGGAGCAGCAGGTCGATATAACCTACAACATCGAAAAGGGGGAACTCGTTTACATCAACAGGATAACGATAACGGGCAACACCGTCACCCGCGACAAGGTGGTCAGAAGAGAGCTTGACGTTGTGGAAGGTGACCTTTACAACCGGGGCGACATGCGTTCCAGTTACGCGAACATCAACCGGCTGCGATACTTTGAGGAAATAAACTTTCAGACTGAACGCGGTCTCGAGGCGGACCTGATGGACATCAATGTGAACGTGCGGGAACAACCCACAGGCATGTTCAGCGTGGGAGCGGGATACAGTGCCGTTGACCAGTTCATCGTCATGACCAGGGTCTCCCAGAGAAACCTCTTTGGACGGGGACAGACCCTGGGGGTAAGTGCCTACCTGGGTTCCTCGACGACGAATTTCGAGCTCTCCTTCATCGAGCCCTGGCTCTTTGACATGCCCCTGTGGAGTAAATACGAGATATGGCACATGCGGCGCGAATATGACGCCTATGACCTTCAAACCATGGGGTTCGAGACAACCTTCGGTTATCCTCTCTGGAAGGAAGAAGACCTCATGGGTTACATCGGTTATCGTTTCAGCATCGATGAGGTCACGGAGATCGCCGACAACGCCTCCACATACGTAAAGGAACAGGAAGGGGAGACCACATCGAGCGGCGTTACGCTTACCCTGTCGCGGGACACGACCGACGATATCTTTTTTCCCTCAAAGGGTTCAAAGAACTCCTTTTCCGTCGAGCACACGGGTACCATTTTCCAGGGGGACACGAGCTTCACCAAATACCAGGCAACATCGACCTGGTTCTTCCCTCTCCCCCTTGAGACGGTTTTCAGCGTCAGGGGACGAGCGGGATATTTACACGGCAACGAAGGGAAGGATGTCCCGATCTACGAGCGATTCTACCTCGGAGGGATCAACTCCCTGAGGGGCCTTCGGGAAATAGGCCCGGTGGACCCGGAAACGGACGACGTGATCGGCGGGGAGACCATGCTCAACTTCAACGTTGAATTCATCTTTCCGCTCATCAAGGACGCGGGGCTGAAAGGTGTCATATTTTACGATGCGGGAAACGCCTGGGAGAGCGGATACCATATAGACGACATGAGAGAAACGGCCGGAGCCGGTATCCGGTGGTATTCACCGGTCGGTCCGCTTCGGGTCGAGTGGGGCTATGTCCTTGACCGAAAGGAAGATGAACCCCCCAGCAGGTGGGAATTCACCGTGGGTATGTTCATGTAATAATTAATCTTTATCAGGGGGAATGTGTATGAAACGATGTTTTTTTGTAACCGCTGTCATCGCCATCGTCCTCTTTGCAGTGGGTGCCTCGGCGGCTGACAAAACGGGGTTTATCGACATGCGGGAGATCCTTTTCAAATCCGAAGCCGGAAAGGCCGCGGCGGCGGAATTCAAGAAACTGGTCGATCAGAAAAAGCTCAATATCCAGGAACTGGAAGATGAGCTGAAGAAGCTGAAGGACCAGCTCGACAAACAGCGGCTGAACCTCACGGAAAACGCTCTGAAGGAAAAGGAACTCGACTATCAGAAAAAGTACCGGGAATACAAGCGCCTGATCGACGACGCGAACGAAGAAATGCAGATAAAGGAACAGGAGATCTTTCAGCAGCTCGTACCGGAAATTCTCAAGGTGGTACAGGCCATCGGCGAGAAAGAGGGGTACACGATGATAGTGGACATCAATTCCGTCAACCTGCCCTACTACTCGAAAGCAAACGACATCACCGCCAAGGTGATAGAACGGTATGACAAGGAATCCGGCGGCAAAAAGAAATAAGGGGGCGCGGGTTCCCGGCAGGATCACCCCATGACGGCCGGAACCGGGCCTGACGGAACACGACAATGACCGTAACGAAAACGCTTTTGGAAGTCGCCGAATATCTGGGCGGAAACCTTATCGGTGACGGCACCGTGCGGGTTTCTCATATCCGGGGGATAGACGAAGCCGGTGACGGCGACATCACGTTCATCGCGAACCCCAAATACCGCAGAAAGCTCGCGACCACGGCCGCGTCGGTGGTCCTGGTGTCACCGGACATCACCAGATCGGAACGGAACCTGATCATCGTCGAAGATCCTTACATCGCGCTGGCCCGGCTCCTTCCCGTCTTTTATCCCGAGGAACGGGCCCCGGCCACGGTCAGTCCCGAGGCTATCATCGATGAAAGTGCCGGGATCGGTCCGGAGGTCACCATATATCCCGGTGTGTATGTGGGAAAGGAAGCCGTCATCGAAAAGGGTGTCGTTCTCTACCCCGGTGTCTTCATCGGGAACCATGTCAGGGTCGGAGAAAGCTCGATCCTCTACCCGAACGTCTGCGTCTACCGGCGCTGCCTCATCGGGAAACGGGTCATCCTCCACGCCGGCGTCGTCGTCGGCAGTGACGGCTTCGGTTTCGCGGCCCCGGGTCAACAGAACCTGAAAGTGTCACAGGTGGGTATCGTTCAGATCGATGACGACTGTGAGATCGGCGCGAACACGACCATCGACCGGGGGGCCCTGGGAAAGACCTGGATCAGGAAGGGTGTCAAGATCGACAATCTGGTCCAGGTCGGTCACAACGTGGTCATCGGTGAGAACAGCATCATCGTGGCCCAGGTAGGCATATCGGGAAGCACCGGCATCGGCTCCGGCGTCATGATCGGCGGACAGGCAGGGATCGTGGGTCACATACGGATCGGTGACCGGGCGATGGTAGCCGCCAAGACGGGGGTTCACAAGGATGTCCCTCCCGGTCATATCGTATCCGGGTTCGTCCAGATGCCCCATCAGGATTTTCTCCGGACCCAGGCCTGCATGCCGAAACTGCCCGACATGAGAAAAACCCTTGCCATCCTCCAGAAAAAAGTGGAGGAACTGGAATCATCCATTGCATCCATGACCCGCGAGAAGGAATGAGGCACCATGAAAATACACCCAACGGCGATCATATCACCAAAGGCGGCCCTGGAAGACGGGGTCGAGATCGGACCTTACAGCATCATCGGTGATGATGTCACCATCGGAAAAGGCACCGTCGTCGGACCCCACGTGGTCATTGAGGGCCCCACCAGGATCGGAGAAAACTGCCGGTTCTTCCAGTTCTGCTCGATCGGCGCCATCCCGCAGGACCTGAAATTCAAGGGCGAGGACAGCCCTCTCATCATAGGGAACGGCAACACCTTCCGGGAATGTGTCACCGTGCACCGGGGCACGGCCGCCGATATAAACATGACCTCCATCGGCAACGACAACTTTCTCATGGCCTATTGCCATGTGGCACACAACTGCAAGCTGGACGACAATATCATCATGTCGAACGCCGTCAATCTCGCCGGCCACATACATGTCGAGGACTATGCCATCATCGGAGGCATGACGGGAATCCATCAGTTCACCCGTATCGGTTGTCACAGCATGGTCAGCGGCGCTTCCGGCGTCGCACAGGATGTGATCCCCTATGTCATGGCCGCGGGGAATCACGCGAAGCTGTATGGGTTGAATGTCGTGGGATTAAAACGGCGGGGATTTTCCGAGGAAGCCATCAGCGCACTGAAAAAGACCTATCGCATCCTCTTCAGATCGAACATGCTCCTCTCGGACGCCCTGGCAAAAATCCGGGATGAAGCAGGCGACTTTCCCGAGGTCCGCCACGTCATCGAATTCGTAGAGGCGTCAAAACGGGGGATCTGCCGGTAGAGCGAACGCTTCATTCCTGCGAGGGGAATATGGACCCTATACGTGTCGGTGTGGTGGGTGTCGGCCACCTGGGAACCTTCCACCTGCAGAAATATCAAAAGATACCCCGCTCCGCCATCATCGGTGTCGCCGATGTCATAAAGGAGCGGGCCCTTGAAGCCGCCCGGGACTTCAACTGCGAGGTCTTCCCCGATCATCGCGACATGATCGGCCGGGTCGACGCCGTCAGCATCGCCGTCCCTACGGAATCGCACTATTCCGTGGCCAGGGACTTTCTTGCCGCCGGCGTTGATGTGCTCCTGGAAAAACCCATCGCCACAACCCTCGCGGAGGCGGATTCCCTGATCGCTCTGGCCGAAGAGAAAAAGGCCGTGTTTCAGGTCGGCTTCGTCGAGCGCTTCAATCCCGCCGTGTCGGCCCTTGCCGAGGCGATCAGAGCACCCCTCTTCATCGAATCCCACCGCCTCCACCCCTTCTTCCGGCGTGGAACCGATGTTGACGTAATCCTTGATCTCATGGTCCACGACCTCGACATCATACTCAATTTCGTCGGTGACGTCCCAAAGGAGGTCGATGCCGTGGGGGTGTCGGTCCTCTCCGAAAAGGTCGACATCGCGAACGCCCGGATCACCTTTGCAAAAGGATGCGTCGCCAATGTAACGGCAAGCAGGATCACCAACAAAAAAATGCAGAAAATACGATTCTTCTGCCCCGATTCCTATCATTCAGTCGATTACGGAAAACGCGAACTGATCTCACTGCGGCGGGAGATCGATGAAAGCGGTGCCGTTACGATCCGCCAGAACGATATCGCCGTGAAGATATACGACCCCCTTGAAGCGGAGATCAGGGCCTTTACGGAGTGCGTCGCGGAGCGGACCACCCCTGCGGTCAGCGGCCGGGAAGCGCGTAAATCTCTCGAACTGGCCCTGCAAATCGTTGAAAAGATCAAAATGAACGAGGAGAAACTGATCGATGATACAGATGGTTGACCTGAAGAGGCAGTACCACATCCTGAAAGAGGAGATCGACGCCGCCGTTCAGGAAGTACTTGAGGGGACTCACTTTATTCTTGGTCCCAACGTTTCGCAACTGGAAAAGGAAATAGCTTCCTATCATGGGGTGGACGATGCCGTGGGCGTCGGGAACGGAACCGACGCGCTCCTCCTGGCCCTGAGGGCCTGCGGGATCGGCGAGGGTGACGAGGTCATCACCACACCCTTTACTTTTATTGCAACGGCAGAGGTGATCGCTCTTCTCAAGGCGGTCCCCGTTTTCATAGACATCGATCACGCGACCTATAATATGGACCCGGCGGCTATCGAAGAAAAGATATCCCCGCGGACAAAGGCGATCATTCCCGTTCACCTTTTTGGTCACCCCGTCGATATGGACGCCGTCATGGACATCGCCGCGAGAAAGGATCTGAAGGTCATCGAGGACTGCGCCCAGGCCTTCGGCGCCGAGTACAAGGGGAAAAAGGTGGGCACCTTCGGCGACTGCGGTTGTTTCAGCTTTTTCCCGAGCAAGAATCTTGCCTGCTACGGAGATGGGGGCATGGTGATAGCCCGTGACGGCAATGCCGGAGAAATGGTTCGCATGCTGCGGAACCACGGCAGCAGGGTCAAATACTACCATGCCGTCCTCGGATACAACAGCCGTCTTGACGAGCTGCAGGCGGCCGTTCTGAGGGTCAAGTTCAGGCATATCGACGAATTCAACGCCGCCCGAAGAAAAAATGCCGCACTGTACAGTGCCGGACTGACGGGGAACAGCGTCGTTCCACCCGTCGAACTGCCGGGGTGTACCCATGTGTATCATCAGTACACCATCAGGACGGGCGATCGGGACACCCTCATGGACCAGCTGAAGCAGGCGGGGATCGCATCGGCCGTTTACTATCCGCTTCCCCTGCACCGGCAGGAAGTATTTCTCGCAGGCGACGTGTCAGTCTCCTGTCCCGTGAGCGATGAGTGCGCATCGAAGGTCCTGTCTCTCCCCATGTTCCCGGAATTGACGGAAGAAGAGATAGGCCGCGTCTGTGAAGTGATCAATAATGCACCCTGATCGTAACAATCCCGGCACGCACGGGAAAAAGGTCTGCGTCATCGCCGGTGAGGCCTCCGGCGACCTTCACGGGGCCAACCTCGTCAGGACCATGGAAGAAATAGGTCAGGATCTGCGTTTCTCCGGCATCGGCGGAACGAAAATGAAACAGGCCGGGGTCGAGCTCCTGGCCGAATCCGGGGACATGGCCGTGGTGGGCCTTACCGAGGTGCTCTCACGGCTCGGCGTCATTCTCCAGGTTCGAAAAAAGATCAGAAATCATCTGAAGGAGGAACGGCCGGACCTCCTCATCCTGATAGATTATCCGGATTTCAACATACCCCTGGCAAAATACGCGAAGAAGCTGGGAATACCGGTCTTCTACTACATCAGCCCCCAGGTATGGGCGTGGCGCCAGGGACGGATCTCCGTCCTTGAACGATCGGTGGACCGCATGGCCGTTATCCTTCCCTTCGAAAAGGAATTCTACAGAAGGGTATCGAAGCTGGACGTCCATTTCACCGGGCACCCGCTTCTCGATGTAGTAAAACAGACGGCGCCGCGGGAACAGACCCTGATGCGCCGGGGGTTGAATCCCGGAAGGATGACCGTTGCTCTCCTGCCGGGAAGCAGGGAGAAGGAAGTGACCAGGCTCCTGCCGGAAATGCTGACGGCGGCCGGCATTATCGCGGGAAAACTGCCGGACATCCAGTTCCTTCTGCCTCTGGCCGACACGCTGTCCCGCGAGTTCGTCTCGGCTGTGATCGCCGGTTCCCCGATCCCGGTAACGATCGTTGAAAATGACGGGTACAACGCCCTGGCGGCAGCCGACGCCGCTATGGTAACCTCCGGTACGGCGACGCTCGAGACGGCCCTCCTTGAAGTTCCCATGATAATCGTGTACAAGGTTTCACCTCTTTCGTACCTGCTGGGACGGATGGTCATCCATGTATCCCATATCGGGCTCGTCAATATTATCGCGGGCAGAGAGATCGTCCCCGAACTGATCCAGGGATACGCGACGGGCGAAGCAATGGCCGATGAGATATACCGGATCCTTTCGGACCAGGCCCGGCGACGGCAGATGCGCGAAGACCTGAAAAAGGTCAGGGCGAAGCTCGGCAGCCCCGGGGCGTCACGGCGGGCGGCGGAACTGGCATTGGAGATGATTGGATGAAAAAACAAGTGCCTGCGTGCGACTGGGGATTACGGATTACGGATTACGGATTAACGTTTCTGGGGTTTTCTGGTACCGGAGAAGAGGCTGAAGGGTAAGATAATGGACATCTACAAACGACTTCTGCTCATGGCGAAACCCCACATGGCGAAGTTCCTCCTCGCCATGGTCCTGATGCTGATCATCGGCGGGGCGACGTCGGCGCTTGCCTTTCTGGTAAAGCCGGCCCTGGACGGTATTTTTTTCGCCAAAGACAGGACAATGCTCATGCTGATCCCCCTCCTCATCATAATCCTGTATTTCGTCAAGGGCGCCGCCAGTTACGGCCAGACGGTCCTCATGAGATACATCGGCCAGCGGGTCATCACGGACCTGAGGAGCCGGCTCTACGATCACATCCAGTTGCAGTCTCTTTCCTTCTTCTCCCGAAACCCCACGGGTGTCCTCATGTCCCGCATCACCAATGACGTGACCTTCATCCAGGGAGCCGTTTCCGAAGCGGTCACCAGCATTCTGAAGGACACCTTCACGCTGATCGGGCTTATTTTCGTCATTTTCTACCGTGACTGGCAACTGGCGCTTATCGCCTCGTTCGTCTTTCCCCTGAGCATCTATCCCATCGCCAAGTTCGGAGAGCGGATGAGAACCATAGCGACCCGGACACAGGTGACCATGGGGACGCTCTCCAGCCTCCTTCAGGAAACCATCTCAGGCACGCGGATCGTCAAGGCCTTTAACATGGAACGGTATGAGGGAGAGCGGTTCGGAAAGGAAAATGAGCGGCTCTTCAGGCTGTTCATGAAGACCGTGTCCATCAGGGCCGTTGCCAGCCCCTTCATGGAATTTCTCGGGGGTATCGGCGTCGCGGCTATCGTATTTTACGGGGGATACCAGGTTATCAACGGCGCTTCAACGCCGGGGACCTTCTTCTCCTTCCTCGCCGCACTGATACTTCTCTATGAACCGGTAAAGCGCCTCACGAACGTCAACAACACGATCCAGCAGGGGATCGCCGCGTCCGTCAGGGTTTTCGCCGTCATGGACACACCTCCGGAGATCCAGGACAAGCCGGGAGCGCAGCCGCTGCCCCCTATTTCCGATTCCATCGAGATCCGTGATGTAACGTTCCACTACGATGATAATGAGCCGGTGCTGCACCAGGTCGACCTTTCCATCAAGGCCGGTGAAACGGTGGCGTTCGTCGGCATGAGCGGCAGCGGAAAGACCACCCTGGTAAACCTTATTCCTCGATTCTATGATGTATCGACAGGCGGCATCACGATCGACGGGCATGACATCCGGGACGTGACCATCCGGTCGCTGCGGGAACAGATCGGCATCGTCACCCAGCAGACGATCCTCTTCAATGACACCGTTCGGAACAACATCGCCTACGGCAATCGTGACAAGAATGATGACGAGATCATCAGAGCGGCGAAAATGGCAAATGCCCACAACTTCATTGTCGAACTTCCCCAGGGATACGATACGATCATCGGTGAACTGGGGGCCCGCCTGTCGGGAGGGGAAAAACAGCGTATCTCCATCGCGCGAGCCCTGCTGAAGGATGCTCCCATCCTGATCCTCGACGAGGCGACGTCCTCCCTCGACACCGAGTCCGAGGCGGAGGTCCAGGATGCCCTGGAAACCCTCATGAAGGGGCGGACGACCCTGGTGATCGCCCACCGGCTCTCGACGATCATCAATGCCCATAGAATCATCGTCATCTCCCGGGGGCGGGTCATCGAGGAAGGGACCCACGATTCACTCATGGCGCTGAAGGGCGAATACTTCAAACTCTACAATATGCAGTTCAAAGACCCCGGTGCGGCCGCCCAGTAAGGGTCGTCCCCATCATGTTTTTCAATCGGATGAAGGAGATGAAGCATACGGGCACCTATATATCCTCCATGCTGAACGATGAGGGGAGATCCTTTCGATACGCGCCCTTTCTCGGGCTCTCTTTTCTTTACAGCTGCGGCGTACGATTCAGGAACGACCTGTATGACAGGGGAGTCCTGAAGGTCCACAGACTCCCCTGTCCCGTCATCAGCGTGGGGAATATCACCGCCGGCGGCACGGGCAAGACACCCACGGTCATCATGCTCGCCGAAATGCTCAGGGATCGGGGATACAAGCCTGCCGTCGTGAGTAGGGGATACAAAGGCACATACCGCGGAACGGTCATGACCGTATCGGACGGTGAAGCAGTGAGGACCAGCGCGGAACGGTCCGGTGACGAACCGGCATTGATCGCGCGAAAACTGCCCGGCGTGCCTGTCATGATCGGAAAGAAACGAATTCATGCCGGCAGGCATGCCGTCGAGCGTTTCGGAGCGGACCTGATCATCCTTGATGACGGATTCCAGCACCGCTCCCTTCACCGGGACATCGACATCCTGCTGATGGACGGCGTCCGGCCCCTGGGAAACGGGTTCCTCCTGCCCCGCGGGCTCCTTCGGGAGGGTGCGGACTCCATGAAACGGGCCGCCATCCTGGTCGAAACGAACGGCGGCTCACCGAGCCCCGCGGTGGCGTCCCTGCGTGAGCGATTCTGCCCGCGGACACCTTTTTTCCAGGCCCGCCGAAAGCCTCACGGCGTCGCCGGAGGCGCATCGCGGGAAGAATTCCCCCTCGAGCACCTGCGAGACCGGAGGGTTTTCGCCTTTGCCGGCATAGCACGACCGGAAGGATTTCGAAACAGACTTCAACACCTCTGCCGCGGTATTGCCGGGTTCCGCGCCTATTCCGACCACCATCGCTACACGGCGGAAGACGTACGGGACATCCGTGAAGCATTCCGATCGTCAGGAGCGGACCTGATCCTGACCACGGAAAAGGACGGGATAAAATTGGTTGACTTTACCGATTTTGTAAGGGATATCTTCACCCTTGAAATCAGAATGGAAGTGATCCCGTCCATTACCGATTTCGAAGAAACCATCCTCTCGACACTGAAACGATGAAAATACTGCTGTCAACACGGATAATCATAGCGATTTTCACCAATATTCCCCTGGGTCCGCGGAGAATGCTCTTCAGGGCGCTTTTCATGCTGTTCTACCATGTCTCACCGCGGCACCGGTTCATAACGCTCCACAATCTGACACGCTCCTTCCCAGAAAAAACCTCCCATGAAATCAGGAAGATAGCAAAGAACGTGTACCGGAGCCTGGGAACTACGGCGGCGGAATTCTTTCAGATCCCTTCCCTTGCTCAGAACAATAATTTCGAGTCGCTCATCCGGACCCAGGGCCGGGAGCATTACGAGAAGGCCCTGGCAAAGAAAAAAGGCATCATTTTTTTCACAGCCCACCTGGGAAACTGGGAACTCATGGCGTCCTATTTCGGACGACACATGCAGAAAGGACATATCATATACCGTTCTCTCGATAATCCCATCATGGAAAACCTGGCGGCCTGGGAGAGGAGCTATACGGGCAACGTCCTCATTCCGACGGGAGGCGCCATCAGGAAAATACTGGAGGTCCTCAAGAAGAACGGGATCATTGGAATCCTCATAGACCAGAACGTTTCCTGGCGCGAGGGGGTTTTCGTAGATTTCTTCGGAAGGCCTGCCTGCACCTCCACGGGACTGGCGGAGCTTGCCCTCACAACGGATGCCGCCCTTCTCCCCGCCTTCAATCATCGATTGGCGGACGGCACGTACCTGTTCACCATCCTTGAAGAGTACCAGGTTGTCAGGTCGGGCGATTACGAACGGGATATCATCGAAAATACCAGGAAGATCACTGATATTGTAGAAGACATGGTACGGGATTACCCCGATCAGTGGTTCTGGCTCCACCAGCGCTGGAAAACAAAACCGGTCCAGGCGCTCGGAAGAACGAGGAGATTGTCCTTTCTCGAATCGAAGCTGCAGGGATCATAGGTTCCGGACGCTATCGGCATGCACCACGGGGGCGACGGCCAGAGAACAGACCTGTCCGCCGGCGTACATCAACAGGGAGCAGGGAAACGGCACATATAATGCTGCATGTGCGAAATGCGAAGACCTTTCCCCTCGGGGGAAGTCCCAACATCCTGATACGGGGGACCAACTGGATCGGTGACGTCATCATGACGCTTCCCGCCGTCGCCACTATCAGAAAGAACCTTCCCGAAGCGCGCATATCGGTCCTGGCCAAACCCTGGGTAGCTGAGATCTACCGTCTTTCGCCCCACATCGACGGCATTATCCCCTTTGAAAGCCCCGGCAGGCATGAAGGGATCAGCGGGATATGGCGCCTCGCATTGGACCTCAGGAAGGAGAACTTCGACGGGGTGATCCTCCTGCAGAACGCCATCGAGGCGGCCATCATTGCGACGCTGGCGGGCATCCCGCTGCGGGCCGGCTACAACACTGACGGACGGGGATTTCTGCTCACCCATTCCGTGAAGCGAACGGGCGAAATCCGCCGGGTACACCAGATCGATTATTATCTGGAGATGCTCAGGGCGCTGGGGTTCCATCCGGCGGGACGGGAGGTGATCCTGTCCCTTGGCGAAGAATACGACGACCGTGCCCGCGATATTCTCTCCGCCCATCATATTTCACCGGACACCCCCTGCATCGGGGCCGCCCCGGGGGCCGCCTACGGTCCGGCCAAGATGTGGTTTCCCGACCGGTTCGCACAGGCGGCACAACGACTCGCCGCAGAACAGGGGGCCGCCATCCTCATCTTCGGAAGCGATGGTGACCGGGAACGGGCGGAGATGGTCGAAAAAGAGGTCCGGCGGGGCACCGTTATCAATCTGGCGGGAAAGACGAACCTGAAAGAAGCCGTCGCCCTGATAGCCCGCTGCATGCTCTTTCTTTCCAATGATTCGGGATTGATGCACCTCGCAGGCGCCCTGGGGATACCTCTGGTGGCCGTCTTCGGCTCGACGAACCCCGTCACGACATCACCAGTGGGAAAGCACAGCGTCGTCATTTACAAGAATGCCGATTGCAGTCCCTGCCTGAAAAAGACCTGCCCCACCGATTTCCGGTGCATGGACATGGTCACTGTGGAAGACGTCTATCGAGCGGCGCGCCGGCTCCTCGAAGAAGCGGACAGGGGAAAAACCCGCAGCGGCGCGGAGGGAGAGAACATATGCCAGTAACACCGGTTCAACGAATGAGAAGGACCGTCAGCTGGGTCGCGGCACTTGCCGTCCTGACGGTCATCCTGTTCACGAAACACGACCACGGGCCATACCTTGCCGGAATACTCAAAACAGCGGGGTTCGCGCTGGTGTTTCTCTGCGTCCTGGGACGGATATGGTGCGCCGTCTACATCGGCGGCACCAAGGACAGGGAACTCTGCACGGACGGGCCCTACTCGCTGTGCCGGAACCCGCTCTATCTCTTCTCCTTTTTCGGCGTCGCGGGACTCATGAGCGTGTCGCAGAACCTGTATCTGCTCATTCTCTCCATCCCTCTTTTCTGGCTTTACTATCATTTTGTGATCACCTCGGAAGAAAAGGGGCTTGAAAAGCGATTCGGGAAGGAATTCATCACATACCGTTCCCGAACGAACCGTATCATCCCGAGTTTCAGAAATTATTGGTCCCGGGAACGCGTCGAGGTTTCCACAAAGGTCATGGTCAGGGCCATCAGCGACGCCGGCGTGTTCCTCTGGATACTGATCTTCCTGGAACTGTTGGAATATGTTGATATTACTAAGTGCCTGAGTGCCTGAGTGCGGGAATCGTGATTCGTTCATTCGGGATTCGGGATTCGTGGTTCGTGGTTCGGGAATTGGGATTCGGGATTGGGAATTCGGGGATTGTTGTGATGGTCATTGCGAGGAGTGGAACGACGAAGCAATCCCATGGTTTCTCGCCGAGATTGCCGCGCCGCTACGCGGCTCGCAATGACGTCAAAAGGGTCGTAATTCGCCGATTCATGGGTGTTTTTCACCTCCCTTTGTAAAGGGAGGCCGGGAGGGATTTATACAAAAGCAAATCTCCCCCAACCCCTCTTTGTCAAAGAGGGGGGCAGAACGGGCACTCAGGCACTCAGGCACTTTATTTTGAAACCAATGAAAACAGCCGCCGTATTTCTCGACAGGGACGGAACGATCAATGAAGAGACGGGATATCTGCGAAGCCTTGAGGACCTGCGGATATTTCCCGAATCCTTTGAGGCGGTCCGGCTGATAAACCGCATGGGCGTGCTGGCCCTGGTGGTCACGAACCAGTCCGGCGTCGCCAGGGGATTCTTTGATGAAGCCTTCGTCGCGGCGGTCCATGAAGAGCTTCGAAATCAGATGGGGCATCACGGGGCTGTCATCGACGGTTTCTATTACTGCCCCCATCACCCCACCGAAGGAACCGGGAAATACCGTATTACCTGCGACTGCCGGAAACCGAAGCCGGGCATGATACTGCAGGCGGCGCGGGATTTTGATATCGACCTGAAGCGATCATACCTGATCGGGGACACGCTGCGGGACATGGAAACGGCTGAAAATGCCGGGGTAACCGGAGTCCTTGTCGACACGGGATACGGGAAAGAGATATCTCCGGCTGACTTTTCGGGTGATCGTTTCCCCACCGTCCTGGAAGCCGTGCGGTGGATCGAGGAGGCTTGCCGATGAACATCCTCATCGTCAAACTGAGCGCCATCGGCGACGTGGTGCACACCCTGCCTTCACTTTCGGCCATTCGAGATCGATATCCCCGGGCGCATATAACCTGGGTCATCGAAGAGGCATCGGCGGACCTGATCGCGAACCACCCCGCCCTCGACCGGGTACTTGTCTCCCGCCGGAAGGGGTGGCTCCGGGAACTGCAAAGATCCGGCAAAACTAGACCGGCTCTTGCGGAAATGGCAGAGTTCATCAGAGGGTTGCGAGACCGTTCCTACGATGTGGTCATTGATTTCCACGGCCTGTTCAAGAGCGCCCTTATCGTCGCCCTCAGCGGCGGAAAACGGAAGATCGGTTACGACAGCATGCAGGAGCTGAGCGGCCTTTTTCTGAACGAGAAGGTCCCCGAAGACATGAGCAAGCACGCCGTGGACCGCTATCTTGATCTTGCCCGGCATCTCGGGGCCGACCCGAACCGGGTTGAATTCACCATTGCCGTTGATAATGATAACCGGCTCCGGGTCAGCAAGCTCCTGGAAGCTCACGATATCAACATCACCGCGCCCTTCATCGCCGTCAATCCCGTGGCCTTCTGGGAGACAAAACTCTGGGAGGATGAAAAGTTCGCCCGTCTCTGCGACAGGATCGGAGAGGAACTGGATATCCCGGTCATCATCACGGGAGGCGGCGGCGAAAAGCGACTGGAACGCATAGCGGGGATGACACGCGGGCCCTGTGTCAATCTCCAGGGTAAAACGACCCTTCGCGACCTCGCATATCTCTATCAGAAAGCCCGGTTGGTGGTGACCACCGACTCTGGGCCCATGCATGTCGCCGCCGCAATGGGAACACCGGTGGTGGCCCTCTTCGGCCCCACGGACCCGGTACGGACGGGGCCCTACGGTGAAGGGCACCGCGTCATCAGAAAAAACCTTCCCTGCAGCCCCTGTTTCCTGAAGACCTGCAAAACCATGCAGTGCATGAAGGAGATCAGCGTGGACGAGGTCTTTCAGGCGGTCGTGGAGAAAATCGGGAATCGGGATTCGTGATCCGGGATTTGTATAGCAAACCTATTGCTTTGTCATTCCCGCTCATTTTGTCATTCCCGCTCATTTTGTCATTCCCGCTCATTTTGTCATTCCCGCGAAGGCGGGAATCCAGGTTTTATCGTGTTTCTTCGGACTACTTCTGGATTCCGGATATCCGCTGACGCGGATTCCGGAATGACAGAAGGGAAAAACAACGGATTATTGATTGATTACGGATTACGAGTCCCCAATCCCGAGTCCCGAATAACGAATCACGAACCCCGCACTCAGGCACTCAGGTACTAAGGAACTCAGGCACTTACGTAATTACTGCTTATTCAACTCCTTGATCACCTCATCGGTGATATCCACCTCGGGGTCCAGAAAGCCCACAGCGTTCGGGTCCTTGATGATCATGGTGTATTTCCCTTTCTGGGCCACTTTTTTCAACACGGTGTCGGCCTGCTGAAGGATCTTCGCCACCAGTTCCTGGTCCTTTTCCTTGATCTCTTCCTTGATATCCGCTACGAGGCGCTTATGCTCCTTCACCATGTCCTGGAGCGTGTTCAGTTTTTCCTGCCGCGTCTCGGTGCCCATGGAATCCTTGTTATTGTTGATCTCATCCTTGAGCCGGTTGATCTCGAGCAGGCTTTTCTGAACGATCAGTTCTTTTTCCTGCCGGAGCGTATCGAAATCCCGCCTGGCTTCCTTTCCGATGTTGGAGTCGCTGACGATCTTTCTCACGTTGATATAGCCCACCTTAGAGGCGGCATATACGGGCTGAAGGCACACCGCCAGGGAAATCAGGATCATAACCGAAAAAAAGAGCGTCTTCTTCATGTCATTGTTCCTTTCTCATATCTTTCACTATTCTTGACAGCGGCGGGCTTTTTTCCTATACAATGACCTACGTCGCCGTCAAAGATGTATTCGTAACGCCGGAGAGAGCATCATGGCCAATGCCATACGACAGTTGAACATGGCTTACAATCCCGTGGAAGATCGGCTTCTTCTCAGGATATCATCGGGCCGCGATGAGAACCTCACGGAGTACCGCATCTGGCTGACGCGCCGCTTCGTCCACATTCTCTGGAACGCCCTGGAAAAGGTGCTCGACAAGGATCCCTCCCTTTATGAGAAAGTCTCATCTGATAACATAAACGCCGTGAAGGATTTCCAGGAACAGGCGGCCCTTTCACGGGCGGACTTCAAAACACCCTATCAGGCGAAGACCGCAGAGACACCCCTGGGCCCGGAGCCGATCCTCGTCTCACGACTCCAGGTACGGAAGGCGTCATCGGGAGGCCATGTTCTCTCGCTGCAGACGGCGGAGGGCAGGTCTATCAACCTGGCCCTCCAGGTCCAGCTCATCCATTCGATCCGTAAACTGCTTGCCGACGCAGTCGCCAAGACAGGATGGAACCTGTCACTTGGCCCATCAAAGAGCGCGGAACCGACTTCCGGGGTGGTACCGCCGCGAAGTCTCAATTCATGAGAGGTCAGGCCCGACACCCTTCCGCCCGGCACGATACATTATCCTTTTGCGGTTCCCGCGCGTGACGCGATGGACATGAGCGTCCGGAAATTCGACAGCGAGTACAGGTGCGCGTAAACCCACGCCAGGTATCCCGTCCTCACCAGATTCAGGATCTTATCATCTTCAAGCTGCAGCATCTTCTGTTCATTCACCATCAGCAGACCCGCAAACCCCCGTTTTTCACCAGCGGGCATGGTGATGTTCGCTGAGACATCTCTGAAGAGCTCGTATTCCTTCAGGGTTTTTACGAGTTCTTTCGTGTTCTCGAACTGAGCCTGGTAATTTCTCAGGAATTCAATGATCTTCTTGAACTGATCGGTCTGGTTTCCCTCTTCGTCGAAGAGCGTGATACCGTCTTTCTTTTTCTTGCCGAAACCCTCGTAACTGGAATCGATACAGACCGCAAAGGATCCGTCCTGTCCCACATTGCTGGCGAGAATGAAGGGATACCGCCGGAAGAATGCGGGGATATAGGCACCATCGCGCCACTTTCCCTCGGCATCGACAAAGAGATTCTCATTGTTCCGCAGGCCCAGCAGCGCCACCGGAATGATCTCCTCGTTCTGGCCTTTTGTAAATACGACGGGGTAAAACTTCGCTGCCTCGAGAAATTCCTGCCCCACGATCACAACGGAATTCAGTTTGCCTGCAAAGGCATAACTGTCAACGGGCGCCACTTTCACAGACCGGTGCGTTACCGAGTTCAAAAAGATGGGATTCTTGTAGATACCTTGCTGCTGCTCCATAATCGATTCTCCTTTTCAGTATCTCGTATTATAAACCCGCACACACCCCGTGTTCGGGTATGTCGACGAAAGCATCCGCAACCGCGACGTATCAAGGGAAAAAGCATTAAATAATCAGCATTTGCCGGAGGTTGTCTTCTACCATGGCCCATCATATTGGTCAAGATATAAATTGGAATTCTCCGGTTATGTCCTCATATGACATTTTTTCTTGTTCCATAATAAAAATTTCAGTACCACTTCCGGCACGGATCACGGTTTTCCCCTCCCTTTGTAAAGGGAGGCCGGGAGGGATTTATGTTTTTAAAATCCCCCTCAATCCCCCTTTTTCAAAGGGGGAATTGATCTCGGAGGGGATACAGTGTGCCGATTCATCGGCGGTTTTGTCTTTCCTTGATGCTCCAAATACGCCTGATAAATCAGGCAACTACAAAAACAAATTACGAATTTCAATTCCCTAATAACGAATCCCGATCCCCAGTTCCCGATTCCCGAATCACGAATAACGAATCACGATCCCCGATTTCCGACCTCGTATAAGAAAATTTGATGCCGGTCATAAAAATCGTGGACGTACATCGTCAAATGCTCTAAAATGCTTCTCAATATATTATCAGGATAGTTCGCAGCACACCGGGACTATTCACGTCAAATCGGTGTATCAATAAAAAAAGTAAATTAACATGCAGGAGGTTGCCCGATGAAGCGAAGATGTCTTATTGTATTACTCCTTACAGCAGCTCTCGCCATGTTGCCCCTTTCAGCGGCGGTGGCCATTATGCCCCTGACCGGCCCTTATGACTGGGGGAATGAGGGAGCGGCAAGCACGTACGTGGACAATATCCTTCAGATCACCCCCGCCGGTGACCAGTGGGACGGGTGGGTAACATGGTACAACAGTGAAATAAAGGACACCTTTAATCCCGGGACGGAGGACTGGATCCTCTGGAACTGGGAATGGTGGTTCTATTACTCCGGCTCGTTCTATTACGGGGACGCGAATGTCGTTGGAGGTCAGGACTGGGCCCAGTGCTGGGGCGCCTACCCCTGGAGCGCCGACGGCCAGTGGATCATCTATTCGTCAACGATCCCCTATTTGTGTCCCATGGAATATTATTTACGGGCACACCACGCCATCTGCCGGATCCACCCCGACGGCACGGGCTACGAACAGCTCACCACCAATGATGCGGGCGAAACTCACGGAAGCTTCCTGGGAGCCGATAACGATACCATTATCTTCAAACGGGGACCCTCGATCTGGAAGAAAGACCTCCTGGCTGACTTTTTGCTGCGATCAGGACCGACAGATGCCGGCGAAACGAACCTGACGGAAGTTCACCGCTATGAGCCGGGGATCCTCCACGGCGAGTGGGGAGAGCTGGAAGAAGCCCTTGAACTGAAAGATGAAATCCTTTCCGATGAAGACCTCCTGAAGGAAGACGGTGGCCAGCCCGCCGAGGGCAAGCCGGTACCGAGCCCCGACGGAACGAAGATCGCCTTTCAGCGCCAGGGAACCATCTGGGTCATGGATGCCGACGGAGCGAACGCCGTCCATGTGGCGGGGAAACGCGTGGACATCCCCGTTGAAACAACGCTCCTCTTCGACCCCAACGATGAAGGCGGGTTTGATGTCTCCACACCGGGGGAATGTGCCTGGGAAGAAGACATGGGTGCTCCACTGGATATCTGCTGCGGCGAATATCCGGATTTCGCGCAGATCTCCTTTGACCGGTTCGTCTTTCCCTTTGCCGATAAAACCTACGGTTATGTACCAATGACAACTGGAGACCCGGACCTGAAAAACTATTTCATGCCCTATGACGGTGACGGGTATTACTACATCTCCCCCAACGGCCATGTGAGCCTCGGCGGGAACAACGACATGTTTGATGAAGGCTGCAACTGCGGCGGTCCCGACAAGCTCCTCAACGCGCCTTACGCCCGGATAGCCCCCTTCTGGACCCACCTGGCCCGTCATCTCCAGATAGAAGACTGTTATGATCCCGAGTGCCCGGACTACGCCGTTTACATCAATGCCTTCTCCAACATGGGTGAATCGGTCATCGAGACAGAGGTCGGGTATGAGGGATGCATCGATCAGTGCGAATATGACTATTTCAGCGGCTTTGCCCAGGGTTATGAAGGAATCATCGACCGGGTCGTCATCACCTGGTATCAGATGAAGCTCATCGACAACGACAAGCGGCTTACTTTCCAGCTTCAGCTCTTTGGCGAGAACAGCGCTTACCCGGGCAGGATCATCATGTCCTATAAGTTCGACGGGACCGACGATTACGAGATCAACAGCGGCAAGAAGGTCCTCATCGGCCTTGCCCCGGGGTACAACAAGGACGGATATGAGTCCTGCGACAAGGAAGATCCCAACAGCTGGATACTGGAACCGGCGGGTATCGATTACACGGCGGACCTTCCTTACAACAGCGGGTCCGTGGCGGCGATATACGAGCTCTTCTACAAGATCCACGGCGCCACGAAGCACAGCTGGAGCCCGGACAGCCAGTGGGTCCTCTTCAACGGAAGCCCCGGCTGCGCGGTCTTCCCCGATATTTTCGAGGGTGAAGGACGAAGCTATTGTGAAGGCGGCAAGCAGCGTATCTTCAAGGTCCAGCCCGACGGCTACGGCCTGGTGATGCTGTCCGACCTGGGCGAATCCGGCCTCTACGAGAATAACTGGGCCACCTGGAGCCCCGACGGACAGTGGATCGCCTATCATGAACGGGATTTCAACGGGTACAGGGATCCTTACTATGACGGCTCAACTTTTATTTACGATGACATCTACCGGCTCATGATCATGCGCTCCGATGGAAGTGACAAGAGGCCCCTCGTCGAGGCACAGTACGACGAAGAGCGCACCCAGATTGAACCGCCGGTGGAGGAGGACTGGGTGGGCGTCTGCGGTCCCACCTCCTGGAGCCCTGATTCCCAGTGGATCACCTTTAAACGGAGCGACACCCTTGACCATGGTGACGGCGGAGAGATATCGATCATCAACATCGATACGCTTGAGATCATCCCCCTTACCACGGGCTATGACGATTACCGCATGTGGTGGAGCCCGAATTCCGAGGTTAACCAGATCCTTTTCAGAGATGTCGACGACTGGGGTTATTCACGGGACGGCATTTTTGATGAGGATTTTTATAATTATGATTCCGACGACCTCCTGGTCATCAACTTTCACCTCCCTGTTGATGCGATCCCCGGTGACATCGACGGCGACGGCGACGTGGACATGAACGACCTCTACCTGCTTCTGTCCCACAACGGCCAGTCGTCCGATGAATGCCCCCTCTGCGACATGAACGGTGACGGCGTCATCAGCGTCACCGACGCCCGGGCGCTGATCGCCATGTACCCGGCACTCGCCAGGGACCGGAGGGTCAGGCTGTTGCTGAGGTAGGAAAAAGAGGATTACGGATTAACGGATTACAGGATTACGGATTACGGATTACGGATTACGGATTACAGGATTAACGGATTAGTGGATTAGTGGAAAAGCCGCCGGATGTTCCGGCGGCTTTTTTTTGCGCGGTTTCAGGATAAGAGGAAGTACCGAGGAGAAAACCGGACTTATGGTTTATCCGTCATTATACGGGGATTTTTTTAGTTCGCCGATCCATCGGCGTTTTTCCCCTCCCTTTGTAAAGGGAGGCCGGGAGGGATTTATACAAATTAAAATCCCCCTCAATCCCCCTTTTTCAAAGGGGGACTTGACCTCGGAGGGGATGTAGTGTGCCGATTCATCTGCGGTTTTATCTTTCCTTAATGCTCCAAATACGCCTGATAAATCAGGCAACCACAAAAACAAATTACGAATCTCCATTCCCGAATAACAACAAGTCCCGAATCCCGATTCTCGAATTCCGAATCACGTACAACTCAGGCACTTATTCACACGTGGACCCAATAAAACAGCCGCCGCCACCTCCTCCACCGCCGCTCTTTTTGCCGCCGTCATCGCCACCGCTGTCCCCGGGAACGGCCGGTCCGCCCGGATCGGTGATCCTGCCATTGGCCGTCTCGTCGCTGTCGCCGGCACCGCCGTCGGTCAGGTTCAGGGTCACTGTCGCCCCATCGATCACTGCGTGCTCATACTCGTAGAACCCCGCGTCGTCCACCTTGTAATAGGCAGCATCTTCGGGCAGAGCGGACGGAAAGGTTATTTCCACAACGGCATCCTCACCGGGGTCAAGTCCCGTGATGGTAAAGGTCACCAGGCCATAAGGAAAGTCATAGCCTTCGGGCTTATCGGCCTGGTTCAGGCTCGCATCGGTGTCGGCCAGTGCAGCCACGCCGGCAAGAAAGGCACCCGCCGGTTCCGTCAGCGTCACGACCAGTTTCCCCGACCCCGCGGCCGCGTCTGGCGTCGCCTTCGTAGCGTCATCGGGGTAGTCGTCCTCATCATTCGGAATACCATCACCATCACGGTCATCGGAGGATACCCTCACTTCCCGCAGGAGACGGAACCCCGTGTCGGCCCAGCGGTATTCAGCGGGATTTTTCAGCAGACGGTTCGCCGAGGTGCAGTTTTCACCATCAAGGGCCAACTGCATGAAGGACCCGCCCCGGACGACCTTTCCCTCACCGTCGGCAGGCCCCTGGGGGTCGGTCTGCGGGTCATCGGTATAATAGATGTCGCTGTACCAGTCCTGACACCACTCCCAGACGTTGCCGTGCATATCATAAAGCCCCCAGGGATTGGGCAGTTTTTCCCCCACTTCATGGGCCCAGAACTCATCGGGGTACGCATTATCACGATACCACGCATAATCACCAAGGTCCGCCCCACCAAAGGAAAAGAGGGTTGTCGTACCCGCCCGGCAGGCGTATTCCCACTCCGCCTCCGTGGGAAGGCGGTAGAGTTCCATCCCCGCCTCGGCATTCTTCGCAGCTATAAAGTCCTGCACGTCATCCCAGGACACATAGGTTGCGGGGTAGTTATTGCCCACCTTGACGGGCTTTTCACCCCAGGCATCGACCCAGGGCCTGGTGCCCATGACGTCGTACCACTCCTTCTGGGTTACCTCCGTTATGGAGAGATAGAATGAACTCGATATGGTGACGGTGTGCACCGGCTGTTCATCGGAGGAACCGCTTTCATTTCCCATCGGGAAAGACCCTGCCGGGACCAGGACATAGCCGGGGATCACCTCCTGCGCCTGAACCCCGGTAAGCCATGATACGATGAAGAATGTTGTGAGAAATACTGCAAGCCAGCCCTTTTTCTTGATTATCATGGAACCCTCTCTTCTCTTCTGAATGTGGCGTGTTCGTTAAAGCATCGGGATATTACAGTAATTTATAATAGATGGCGGGAAATGGCAATGAGAAAGAAGCGGGGTGCGGGAGTATCTGAGTGCGTGAGTGCGTGACAATACTGAAGTCCCCCTTGAAAAGGGGGATCAAGGGGGATTTTACGAGAGGGAAAACGAATCCCCATTCCCGAATAACGATTCCCGGATCAAAAAAAGCCGGGAAGGATCGCTCCTTCCCGGCTTCTTCCGTTTATGTTGTTGTTGGTTACTCGGCCTGGATCAGGTCAAAGGGCCTGATGACGG
>JAFGTS010000020.1 GCA_016933965.1 Deltaproteobacteria bacterium
CCGTCATCAGGCCCTTTGACCTGATCCAGGCCGAGTAACCAACAACAACATAAACGGAAGAAGCCGGGAAGGAGCGATCCTTCCCGGTTTTTTTGTCTTTCTCTTCCGTTTGTAAAGGGAGGTCGGGAGGGATTTATACAAAAACAAGATCTCCCCCGTCCCCTCTTTGTCAAAGAGGGGGGCAAATGACATCAGGCAACTACAAGCTACCGGTCATTGAGGAGTGAAACGACGAAGCAATCCCATGGGTTTGTGATAAGATTGCCGCGCCCGCCTTCGCCGGGCTCGCAATGACGTCAGCAAGAATGTAGTGTGCCCATTTATCGGCGTTTTTGTTTTTTCTTCATGTCCTGAAATACGCCCGATGAATCGGGCAACTACAATAATGGATTATCGGATTACGGGATTAACGGATTAACGGATTACGAGTCCCGAATCCCCAGTTCCGAACCCCCAATCCCGAATCCCGTACCTTGCACTCAGGCACTTATTCTCTCACCCAACCCAAATATTTCCATGGCGTTGTGCGTGGTTATCCGCGCCAGTTCTTCAAAGGGCAGTCCCTTTACGGCGGCGACCTTTTTTGCCGTGTGGACCACGTTCGCCGGTTCGTTCCGGCGGCCCCTTCGGGGTTCCGGTGTCAGGAAGGGACAGTCTGTTTCCACCAGGAGCCGGTCCGCCGGTGTCTTTCGTACCACGTCACGCAGTACCTCTGAATTCCTGAACGTTACCGTTCCGGGAATCGAAATGTAGTATCCCCAGTCAAGACAGCGTTTCGCCATGGCAAAGTCACCGGAAAAACAGTGAACGATCCCGTGCACCCTCCCCTTCCACTTCTCAAGAACCGCCAGGATCTCTTCGTGTGCCTCCCGGTCATGAACAATGACCGGAAGTCCCAGTTCATGGGTCAGATCCATCTGCTCTTCAAAGCGCCGTATCTGGACATCCCGGGGAGACAGATTTCGATAAAAATCGAGCCCTATTTCACCATAGGCGACCACCTTCGCGTGTTTCGCCATCTTCCTCAGCGTATCATAGGTTCTCATATCGATGTCGCGGGCTGAATGAGGATGAACACCCACGGCGGCATAGACCCGCTCATAGCTGTCGGCCACGGTGAGGGCCTTCCCGCTGTCATCGACGTCGATGCCTACGGTAATGATATACTCAACGCCGTTTTGGCGGGCACGCCGGACCACCTCGTCCCGGTCCCGGTCAAAATCCTTCAATTCAAGATGAGCATGAGAATCAATCAGCATATCCACTCCATTCATTTCATTCGTTCGTGTTGAGCCGCTACTCCCGCAACCGGGGATCGAGGGAATCCCTGATGCCCTCACCGAGGAGATTGTAGCCGAGAACGGTTACAAGGATCGCCAGTCCGGGGTACAGGGACAGCCACCAGGCGATATCGATGTTGTCCTTTCCGGCGGTCAGGATGTTACCCCAGCTCGGTGTGGGCGGCTGGACACCGATACCGAGAAAGCTCAGGGCCGACTCCGTCAGAATGGCACCGGCAACGCCAAGGCTCGCGGCAACCAGAATCGAAGCCATTGCATTGGGCAGCATATGGCGGAAGATGATCCTGAGGTCACTGGCTCCGATCGCCCTCGCCGCCTGGATGAAGTCACGTTCCTTCAGTGAGATGAAATCGGCCCTTACCAGACGTGTGATACCCATCCAGCTTGTCATTCCAATGACGATCATGATGTTCCAGATGGAGGGCTCCAGGATGGCGATAACAGCCAGGATAAGAAAGAACGAGGGAAAACAGAGCATGATATCCACGAAGCGCATGATGACGGCATCAACCCATCTTCCGTAATACCCTGCGACGGCGCCGAGAATCGTGCCGATGAATATGGCGATGCCCGTCGCCACGAAACCGACCTTCAGGGATATTCCCGCACCCCAGATCATCCTGCTGAGGACATCCCGTCCAAGCTGGTCCGTCCCGAAGATATGAACCGCCGACGGCGCCGAAAGCACATCTCTGAGATCGATCTCGCTCGGATTATAGGGCGAGAGCATCGGCGCAAAGATGGAAACGACAAAAAGCACGGCAACGACCACACCCCCCGCCACGGCCATTTTGTTTCTTAAAAAACGGAACCAGAAATCGTTTTTCATATTCACCATCGGTTTCACGGACATGTTTCCCCGCACCGGTTCCCGGAACTCACGACACCCTGATCCGCGGGTCCGCGAGGGCATAGGAAACATCGGCTATCAGATTGCCGAGAAGCGTCAGTATTGCTCCGATAAAGAGAATCCCCATCACCACCGGATAGTCCCGTGACATAACGGCCATGTAGAAGAGCTGCCCCATGCCCGGGATCGCAAAGATAGTCTCAAAGATCACACTGCCGCCGATGAGCCCCGGTATGGACAGGCCGAGAATGGTGATGACCGGGAGCAGCGCGTTCCTCAAAGCGTGCCTGTATATCACGACCCGCTCGCTCAGGCCTTTCGCCCGGGCGGTGGTTATATAATCCTGCCTGATGACTTCCAGCATGTTGGAGCGCATATATCGCGAAAGCCCCGCGAGACCGCCGAACGCTGAAAGAAGGACCGGCAATAAGAGGTGTTTCGCCAGGTCGAGGACGGCCGCCCCGGGTGAAAGATACTCAGCGTTGAGCGAACGTATGCCGGAGATGGGCAGCCAGTCAAGGTGGATGCCGAAAAGGATCATCAGCAGAAGTGCAAGCCAGAAGGTGGGAACGGCGAATCCCACAAAAACGACGACCGTCGTTATTTTGTCGAACAGGCTGTCTCGACGCACCGCCGACAGGACCCCGATGGGGATGGCGATCACGATGATGAGGACCATCGAAAGGACATTGATGGTGATCGTGATGGGAATACGCTCGGCGATCTTGTCGACGACGGGACGATGGTCCGTGGAAAAGGATTCTCCCAGGTCGAGGACGGCGAGTTTTTTGACCCAGAGGAGATACTGAACATGAAGAGGCTTGTCCAGATCGTACATCGCCATGAAGCGTTCCCGTGCCTCGGCGGAGACATTGGGATTCATTTCCGTCTGCAGGTCCGTGGGCGAACCGGGGGCAAGGTGGATCACAATGAAACAGATGATGGTGATCCCGATGAGGAGGGGAACCATGGTGAGCAACCGCCGGAACACGTATCGGATCATGAAGCCATCTCCCTTCTACTCGGCGGCGGCCGGCAAATTCATGGTCTCCAGGTTCTTCACGGTACGGCGGAACGTTGACACCTCGTGGGGTTCCAGGGTTATCACCGGCTGCGCATCCCTGGCCGCCAGGTACTCGAAGAGATCCGGAAAGGGGAAGCTCCCCTCACCCACGGGTTGATGTTCATCCTTCTTCCCGTCGTTATCGTGAAGATGCAGCTGGCCCAGGTATTGACCCAGCCTGTCGAGCCATTCCGCCAGCGGCGCTTCTGAAAAGACGTTGAAGTGACCCGTATCAAAGCAGAAACAGAAGGGACTCGATCTTTCAAGGGAATCGAAGAGCCGCCCGAGCCAGACGGGATCTTGTTCATAGACGTTCTCCAGGGCAACGACGGTGTTCATCTCCGCCGCCCGCCTGAGAAAATGGTTCCAGGTGTCCCGGCTGTTCTCGAGCCAGAGCTCCTCGTTGGACACGTAATACCGATCATCGAAAGAGGCATGACACACGACCGTCACCGGTTGGAAAAGGGGCACCAGGTCAAAGACCTGGTTCAGGCGATCCATCGTCACCTCTCGTATCCGTCTGTCAATGGCTCCCGGCCGCAGGTCGAAGAACGGTGCGTGAAAGGTGATCGTCAATCCGGCGTCACGGAGCCGTGAAGCCGTTTCGGCGAAATCGTCGCGCCGGAAACGGTCAAGAACGAAACAGTTAAAGCCGATCTCGGGATTGATCCGCTCCCGCAGGACCATTGGCAGGTATTTTTCCACCAGCATGAGATAGGGCATATTGACCTGAACCCTCTCCAGCACGGTTCGTTTCATAAGCAGTCACCACCCACACAAGGCACATATCCTGGAAACATTGTATCACCCTCTATCACAACGCCTTCCTTTTAACAACAGGAGTGAATAAGGGATTACGGATTACGGGGTACGGATTACGGGGTACGGATTACGGGGCACGGATTACGGAGTAGGTTTCTCCCCTCCCTTTCGTAAAGGGAGGTTGGGAGGGATTTATACAAATGAAAATCTCCCCCCTCCCCTCTTTAATAAAGAGGGGAGCAACAACAGACATTCACGTTCCCTGTATCTGGCACTCTGTCGCTTTGCCCCTTTGTGGCTCTGGAGAGCACCCGATGAATCGGGCAACTACAACCAATATGAACTCAAGGACTTACGAACTTAGGACCTTCTAATCCTTAATCCGACTACCCCGTAATCCGTATCCCGTAATCCATGCCCCATATTTTCCCTTGACATCCCGCCGGCTGTCGCGTATAAGCTCTCTACATTGTGAAAGGTATGCGGGAATGAAAACAACAATGGGCACAACCTATTTTTGGTTTAGCTACTATTATTATTTTGGCGAACCGGTTTGCCCGTTGCCCCTCAGTACCTAAACCACAGAAAAATCGAAAACAGAGGCCATGGGTGAATCGGAAGATTCACCCATGGCCTTTTTATTTTCAGGCCATGGAGAGAAAACTATCCATGGCCTTTTTTTCGCAGAAAAAAGAGGAGGACACATCGGTGATCATCGTCATGAAGAGAACGGCAACGGAAGAACAGATTCAGGCGGTCATAGGATGGATCGAATCGATCGGATACCGGGCACATCCGTCACGGGGAACCGAATGCACCCTCATCGGTGCCGTCGGCGACCAGCGGGGCAAGGAGCACCTGAAGTTCGTCGAGTCCATGGCGGGTGTGGACAAGACCATCCCCATCCTGAAACCTTACAAGCTTGCAAGCAGGGAAGTGAAACCGGGCAACACGGTTGTGAAGGTCGGAACCCTGAACATCGGCGGCCCCGGCTTCATCGTCATGGCAGGCCCCTGTTCCGTTGAAAGCGATGAACAGATGATGGAAAGCGCCTATGTTATTAAAAAAGGCGGTGGTCATATTCTCAGGGGCGGCGCATTCAAACCGAGGACTTCGCCGTACAGTTTTCAGGGAATGGAGGAAGCCGGCCTGAAGCTCCTCAAAAAAGCCAGGGAAAAGACCGGATTGCCGGTCATCACTGAAGTCATCAACACGACCGATGTGGACCTTATAGAGGGATATGCCGACATCCTGCAGATCGGGGCACGGAACGTCCAGAACTTCGCCCTTCTGAAAAAGGCGGGCGCGGCGCGGAAACCGGTGCTGATCAAAAGGGGGATGATGACAACGATCGAGGAACTGCTCATGTCGGCGGAATACGTCCTTTCAGCGGGAAACGATAACGTCATTCTCTGCGAGCGGGGCATACGGACCTTCGAGACGGCGACGAGAAACACCCTGGACATCAGCGCCGTCCCCGTTCTGAAAGAACTGACCCACCTGCCGGTCATCGTCGATCCCAGCCATGCCGCGGGGAACTGGAAATATGTTCTGCCGCTGGCGAAAAGTGCCTTGGCGGCCGGCGCCGACGGCCTCATGATCGAGGTCCATCCCGAACCGGAAAAGGCATACTCCGACGGCAAGCAGTCCCTGAAACCGGAAAAGTTCTACCAGCTCATGGATGAACTGCGGCACCTGGAAGGACATCTCAAAAAAGAAGGAGCGGCACTGCAATGAAAAAGATCAGCGTGACACTGGACGGGAACCATCTCTCTTCTCATGACGTCTGTATCGGGAAAAACATCCTCGACAGGATCGGGTTCCTCATCGCCGGAAGCGGCGCCGTTTCCCGGCGCGTTATCATCAGCGATTCAACTGTAGCATCCCTCTATGGCGAGGCGGTCCTCGAAGCATTTGGAAAAGCGGGGGCCGATTGCGCCATGATCACCTTTCCCGCCGGCGAGGAATCCAAAAACATCGACACGGTCCTTGCCGTCGTTTCGGACCTGACCACGCTCCAGGTGGACCGGGCGTCCGAACTGATTGCGCTGGGAGGCGGGGTTACCGGAGATATCGTCTCCTTTGTCGCGTCGATCTACATGCGATCGATACCGTATGTCCATGTGCCGACGACCCTGCTCGCGCAGGTCGACAGCAGCATCGGCGGCAAAACAGGCATAAATCTTCCGGCGGGGAAAAATCTTCTGGGGACCTTCCATCAGCCCCGGGGGACCTATATCGACATTCAATTTCTAAAAACCCTGCCTGAAGAAGAATACCTGAACGGCCTGTCCGAGATCGTCAAATACGGGGTCATTGAGGACACGACGCTGCTCGACCTTCTTGAAAACAGCATCGAAGATATTCGTGAGAGGAAACCACAGCTTTTGCGGCAGTTGGTTGAGCGGTCCTGCATGATCAAGAAAAACATCGTCGAAATGGACGAGACGGATCGGGGGCTTCGTCGAATTCTCAACTTCGGCCATACCCTGGGGCATGCCGTCGAGGCCGAATCGGGATACCGCGTCTCCCATGGAAAAGCGGTCGCCCTGGGGATGATCGCTTCCGCCAGGATATCTGAAGAATTGAAATACCTGACACACCGGGAGCGTATCCGCATAGAAACGATCATCGGGGAACTGGGGCTCCCCTGTCAAATTCCCGCCAAGATCAGCACCGCCGGCATCATTTCGCGTCTCAAGCACGACAAAAAGAAAAAGGGTGACGCGCTTCATTTCGTCCTGCTGAAAAAGCTGGGGGTCCCCTTCATGAACGGTGCCGTTGAAGAATCGCTGATCCACAACATAGTCGAGGATCTGAAACAATGAAGAATACATCATTGCGTGAATTGCGACGTCGGGTCCAGGACATGGACCGCAAGCTCACGTCACTTCTCAATGAGAGGGCCCGGATCGCCGTGGAGATCGGAATGGTAAAAACCGCCGAAGGCGGCACGGTGTATGACCCGCATCAGGAACGGCGCGTGTACGAACAGATCGGCACCATCAATGAAGGGCCGCTTCCCGAATCCTCACTCCGGCATATTTTCAGGGAGATCATATCGGCTTCCCGTTCCCTGCAGCAACCGTTGACGATCGCCTATCTCGGCCCGGAAGCATCTTTCTCCCATTTGGCGGCACAGTCCCACTTTGGTGGCAGCGTCTCCTTTTCGGCGCAGCCAAGCATTAACGATGTCTTTGACCGGGTCGAACGCGGGCAGGCCCATTACGGCGTCGTACCCGTCGAAAACTCGCTTGAAGGACGGGTCAATCTCACGCTTGACCGCCTGCTCACGACACCTTTGAAGATACGGGCCGAGATCATACTTCCCATCCGTCACTGCCTGATGGCGGCGGGGATACTCCGGGACCGGATCCTGCGGGTCTACTCCCATCCTCAGGCCCTCGCCCAGTGCCAGATATGGCTCCGGAAACATCTTCCCGACTGCTCGCTTCATGCCGTGGAAAGCACCGCCTTCGCCGCTCAAACGGCACGGAAGGACCCCGAGGGTGCGGCCATCGGGAGCAGGGAGGCGGCCGCCATGTACGAACTGAAAGTCATCGATGAAGGAATCGAGGACCATTCATCGAACGCGACGCGGTTCCTGGTGATCGGTGATGAAGGCGCCGGTTACATCGGTGGAGAGAAGACCTCTATCGTCTTCGGGACCCGGCATGAACCGGGGGCGCTGCATAGAGCTCTTGAATCCTTTGCAAAACGGTGCATCAACCTGGTCAGGATCGAATCCTACCCCCTCAAGGGAAGCCTCTGGGAATATCTTTTTTTCGTAGATTTTACCGGAAGCGAGGATGATGAGCGCATCGGTCAATGCCTCACCGAGCTCAGGGAGCGAACAACATTTTACCGCCATCTCGGCTCATATCCCCAGGGAGCGGCACGGCAATGATCTGTATCCCCGTCACTGCAACCAGCACGGCAATGGCCCGGGTCCGGATGGAGCACTGTGCTCCTCATGCCGACATGATCGAATTGCGGATCGACCGTATTGACGGACCCAAGCTTCCTGAATTGCTCGGAGAAACTCCATGCCCCGTCATCGTCACGAACAGAAAGAAAGCGGAAGGAGGATACTTTTCCGGCAGCGAGGAAGAACGAATTTCGACACTGCTGGAGGCGGTCCGGCTGAAAGCAGGATATGTCGACATAGAACTGAGCGCGGGAGAGGAAGCGACCGGAAGGCTGAAAGAAGCGATCGGGGCGAACGGCTCCGCAACAAGGCTGATCGTCTCCTACCATAACTTTGCAGAAACACCCCCGGACGGGGTATTACGGAACATCCTTACCGAAGCCGCTGCGGTCGGTGCCGATATTGTCAAGATCGCAACCTGGGCGACGGTACCGGCGGACAATATCCGTATCCTGTCCTTTCTCGAAGCCATGACGACATCCGGAGCGGACGTCATCGCCTTCTGCATGGGAACCGAGGGACGGGTCAGCCGGTTGCTGGCACCCGTCTTCGGCTCCTATCTTTCCTACGCGGCCCTGGAAAAAGGCATGGAATCCGCCCCTGGCCAGTTCACCGCCGGAGAAATGAGAAGGTTCCTGGAGATGCTGCGATCATGAACAGGTCACCTGAACAACGATATGTCCTTTTCGGAAACCCCGTCGGACAGAGCCTGTCGCCGCTCATGCACAACGCCGTCTTCAAGCGCGAAGGGCTCAATGCGCGGTACCACGCCATGGAGATCGAAGATGCCGGGAAGATCATAGACACGATGAGGTCCGCGGGTATTTCCGGCGCAAGCATTACGATCCCCCACAAGATCGCGGTCATGCCGTACCTCAACGCGCTCTCTGAAAGCGCCGCCGCTGTCGGTGCTGTCAATACGATCACCCGTTCAGGAGACGGTTTCAGCGGTGACAACACGGACTGGCTGGGCATCGTCCGATCATTGAAGGAATCGATGGGTGTTTTGCAGGGAAAGACCTTCGCCGTCCTCGGCGCGGGCGGGACCGCGCGGGCGGCGGTCTTCGGCATCAAGCGGGAAGGTGGCCTCCCCGTCATCATCAACAGAACGCACCGGCGGGCGGAGATGCTGGCCGGGGAATTCAACTGCGGCGCCCTCCCCTTCACGGAACTGTCGACATTCCATGCCGACGTTTTCATCAACACGACACCGGTTGGAATGTTCCCCCATTACGATGAATCACCGCTTCCGGCCGACTGGGTAAAGAACTTTGAAACGATCATGGATGTCATCTATAATCCGGTTGAAACAAGACTTCTCCGCCACGCCCGAAGAGCGGGCCGGCGGACGGTTTCGGGACTTTCCGTTTTCATTTATCAGGGAGCGGAACAACTGCGGCTCTGGACGGGGATACAGCCGCCCGTAGCCTTCATGAGAACGATCATCGGTGATGCGTTCAACCATGAAAAGGATTAGAACAACAGGACATCTCAATGCAACGGTGCGGGTCCCCGGCTCGAAGAGCATCACCCAGCGGATGCTCATCACGGCCTTCCTGGCAAAGGGGGAAACGGTGCTCCGTAATGCCCTCCTCTCCGAAGACACCTCCTGCCTGATGGAGGCGCTTCGCCTTCTCGGAGCCCAGATCGAACATACTGCCGGCAGGATCACCATCACGGGAACGGGAGGGACCGTTCAGAACCCCGGAAAACCCATCCTTATGGGGAACAACGGCACCGCCATGCGTTTTTTGACGACCCTGACAACCCTCGGCAGAGGGACGTTCACCATCGATGGAAGCACCCGCCTGCGGGAACGGCCGGTAAAACCACTCCTGGACGCTCTGGGAGCCCTCGGGGCAACGGCCCATGGTCATGACGGACGCGGCCGGCCGCCCGTCACCGTTCAGGCGGCGGGCACACTGCGCGGAGGAACGGTAACCTTCACGGACATCGACAGCAGCCAGTATGTATCGTCCTTGCTGCTGGCGGCCCCCTGCTCGGGAAAAGGCATTGCCATCATGCTCGAAGGCGCGACCGTTTCCATGCCGTACGTGGACATGACCATCGACGTGATGAACCGTTTCGGCGTGTCCGTGGCAAGCGAGGAGAACCGTTTCCTTGTTACGGCGCCGCAGTGGTACCGGGCCAGCGATCATGTGATCGAAGGCGACCTGTCAAGCGCTTCCTATTTTTTTCTCGCGGCGGCCATCCGCGGGGGAACGGTCAGGGTCCTGAACGTCGGCACGGGAAGCCGTCAGGGGGACCGGCGATTCCTTGACATCCTGTCGGACCTGGGCTGCAGGATAACCAGATGTGCCGAATGGATCGAGGTCACCGGCGTTAAGCTTCACCGGGGCGACCGTTGCTATGACATGGCGGACATGCCCGACATGGTCCCTTCCCTGGCGGTGCTTGCCGCCTACCGTGAAGGGACGACCATGATCGAACGCGTTGCCCATCTGCGGAAAAAGGAAAGTGATCGATTGCGGGCGCTGGCATGCGAGCTGAACCGGATCGGCATCACCGTCCGGGAAAAAGCGGACGGACTGGAGATCACGGGAGGAGCGCCTCGGGGAACGACCATCAGAACCTATGACGACCATCGCATTGCCATGAGTTTTGCCGTGGCCGGGCTTGTCACGGAGGGAATGGACATCGAAAATGAGGGGTGCGTCGAAAAGTCCTTTCCCGGGTTCTGGACTGAAATGGAAAAACTGTACGGATGAACACCATCATTCTCATCGGACATCGCTGCACGGGAAAGACATCGGTGGGGAGGCTTCTCGCCCACCGGCTCGGCCTCGACTTCATTGACGCAGACGAGCTCATCGAGTCCCGCTCGAACCTGACCGTACGGGAAATCGTCGCGCGCGGCGGCTGGCCCCTGTTCCGTGAAAAGGAAAAGGAAATCCTGCGCGAACTGGCCCGGAGGCCGGATGCCGTTATTGCCGCCGGCGGGGGTTCTTGTGATGATCCGGAAAACCGGAAACTTCTGAAAGAGGAAAATCTCGTCGTCTGGCTCACCGCCGACGCAGAGACCATCATCGAACGGATGGGGCTTGACACGCAGAGCGGAGAGAGGCGGCCGTCCCTGACGGGAACCGATGTCCTGGAAGAAACGATGTCGCTCCTCTCACAAAGAGCGCCCCTGTTCAGAGAAATAGCCGATCTCGCGATCGACACCACGGGGAAAACCGTGGCAGATGTGGTCGGGCTGATCGTGGATTTCAGACTTCATGCAAAGGAGTTCTCATGTCCGGAAGTTCAATAGGTGTCATTTTCAGGGTCACCACCTGGGGAGAATCACATGGTGCGGCGCTGGGGGCCGTGGTTGACGGATGCCCTGCCGGCATCGACCTCACGGAAGCCGATATCGACCGCGAGACAGGGCGAAGGAGTCCGGGAAAGGACTCCGCTGGTTCACCCCGCCGGGAAAGGGACCGGGTGGAGATCCTCTCCGGTGTTTTTCAGGGGAAAACGACGGGGACCCCGATCTCTTTGCTCATCAGAAACGAGGATGCCCGTGAGGCCGATTACGATGCCTTGAAGGACGTGTTCCGGCCCGGCCATGGAGATCTCACCTATCACAAAAAGTACGGGTATCGGGACCACCGAGGCGGCGGCCGGGCGTCGGGGAGGGAAACGGCCGCCCGGGTGGCGGCCGGCGTAATCGCCAAAAAAGTGATCGCCCCGGAGGACATCACCGTGACCGCATTTACGAGAGAGATCGCCGGTATCGTTGCATCAGGGTATGATCCTGAAGAGGTCGTCCGGAATCAGCTTTTCTCTCCCGACGCGAAGGCGGTACCACTCATGGTTCAAGAATTGGAACGGGCCGGACAGGAGGGTGATTCTCTCGGGGGAATCGTTGAAATACACGTCACCGGCTGCCCCGCCGGCCTCGGAGAACCGGTCTTCGACAAGATCGACGCCGACCTGGCAAAGGCGCTGATGAGCATCGGAACGGTCAAGGGCGTGGAGATCGGCGCCGGTTTTCAGGTCGCCCACATGACCGGCTCGCAGTGCAACGATCCCTTGTCACCCGAAGGATCTCTGTCGAACAACGCCGGCGGCATCCTGGCGGGGATCACGAACGGTGAAGACATACTGATACGGATAGCCTGCAAGCCCATCGCTTCCATCGGGAGAACACAGAACACCATCGATATCCATAACAACCCCGTAACCATCTCGGTGGGAGGGAGGCATGACGTCTGCGTCATCCCCCGGATCATTCCCGTCTGCGAGGCCATGGTCGCCATCGTTCTGGCAGATCACCTGCTGCGGCAGCGGAGGATGGGGGGAAGCGAGAGACGTTGCAGTGATGAAGAATAAAGGGCAACAGAGCCTATGGATTTTCACAAAGTCGACAATGGTGGACCATGAAGGATATTACCATCGGAATCATCGGCGGCACGGGCGGTATCGGGAGATGGTTCGCCCGATATTTCCAGCGTGAAGGCTTTGCCGTCAGCGTATGGGGAAAAGAAACGGGTTTCGACTCACGCCAGGTGGCGGACACCTCTGACGTTGTCATCATCGGTGTCCCCATCGGTGAAACCTGCTCGGTCATCGAAAGGATAGGTCCCTACCTGAACGCACGATCCCTCCTGATGGACCTGACTTCGCTGAAGGCCGGTCCGGTGGCCGCCATGCTCGCCTCGTCGGCCGCCGAGGTGATCGGGCTCCACCCCCTCTTCGGGCCGTCTCTCCGTTCCATGTCGGGACAGAACATCGTCTATTGCCCGGCCCGTTGCAAAAAGTGGCTCCCCTGGGTGAAAGAGGTACTCGAACGGGGCGGCGCCCGGCTCTTGGAGTCGACGCCCGAGCGTCATGACGAGCTCATGTCCTACGTGCAGGTCCTGACCCACCTCAACACGATCACCATGGGGCTTGTTCTTGAAAAAGCCGGTGTGGACCCGGCGGAGATCAGACGGTTCTCGACCCCTGTTTTCAGGACGAAACTCTCTTTCATACAGAAAGTATGTGAGAAGAACCCGCTCCTGTCGGCGGAAATCATCGCCGGCAATCCCCACGCCGCAGACATCCTGTCCCGCTATGAGGAAAGCCTCGGCGAGCTCAGAGACCTTATCGAAGATGGAGACGCTTCGGCAATCGTCGACAGGATCAGGAAATAACGAAAGAGACCGGCATCATCGTCCCGTTATACGGGAAGAAAACATATTTTGTTCTTGACAAGCGAAAAAGCTTCCTGTTAGGTAAATCGCTTTCAAAGAGGAAACACGGGGGCCGTTAGCTCAGTTCGGTAGAGCAGCGGACTTTTAATCCGTTGGCCAGGGGTTCAAATCCCCTACGGCCCACCA
>JAFGTS010000021.1 GCA_016933965.1 Deltaproteobacteria bacterium
GCCGCCGCCATACTCCCCGCCGGGACCGGCGATACCGAAGAATTCCGGCGCGAATCCCTGGTGCACCCATTTCACGTTCAACACCCCCGCCCGCCGAAAGTAGGCGAGGTGGTCCTCCACGTTGGTACAGACAAAATCATGGGCCAGGGCCAGCGGCACCATCCAGTCTTCAAGGGGGATCATGGTGAACCAGAGGATCGCCGTCGCACCCGTTTTCCTGATCCCCTCGATCAGGCCCGGACTCAGCTTTTCACCCTTCAGGGTCAGGACGAAGGCAGGGCGCTCTCTCTCGACAAGTTCCGGGATCTCCGTCTCGAAGCGGTCGTGGGTCCGGTAATCATATCCCACCACGCAGTACCCGAGCCGCTCCATGCCATCGATCATGTAGCGCCCCGAATTGAGCGGCTCATCCATGGGCCCGCAGAACAACACGGTTTCTCTTCGTCGGACACCGTCTTTCATGCACCCTTCCCGTCATCACCGGACCAGTCGCCTGAGGATCCACGACAGGAACCAGACCGTCATGGCCGGGGAATCGTTCATGATGGTCATCGAACGCTCGCAACGGAAGGCGGGCTCCTCCGGAATGGTCCGTTTTGCTTTCTGTATCCGGTACTTCTCCGGTTCTTTCCGGTATCGTTTCTTCAACCGCCTGAGGCGGGTTCCCTCGGGCGCTTCCAGGTAGACCATGATATCGGCGTGATCGATGAAGCGGCCTGGTATCCAGTTGGAAAAAAAGAGCACTTCCGCACCTGCGGAACGAACAAAAGCTGCTATTTCTTCTTTCCCTCCCTTGAGCTTATCCCATTGAAGGCGCCAGAACCGGGTCGTGTAGACCGTGTTGTCATCGATGACGGCGACATCATCTTTTCCAAAGGAACCGAATCCGAACCTGACACACTTTTTGACCATGTGGGTCTTGCCGGAACCGGGAAGTCCCGCCACGGCGACGATCACCGTCCGCCGGGAATCAAGGAGCGCCTCCACTTCCTCGCGCAGCCGTTCCAGCCCCTTTTTCCCCGAAAATGTTCCCAGATCGATCATGGTCACCTGTGAGAGGGTTGCCGGCCTCGTTCTCCGCCCGTATCACCTATTCGTTCCATCTGCAGGGCGACGGCCGGCAGCACTTCCTCGACGGTCAGTTCGTCGAGGCAGCGGCTCCAGCTTCCGTTTCCATCACATCCCTCTTTCCGGCAGGGAACACAGTCCCAGTTCTTCCGGACCACTATGTCTGCGGCACCCCGGGGGCCCCAGCGCTCCGGGTCCTGGGAACCGAAAAGGGCCACCACCGGCGTCCCGACGGCTTCCGCGATATGCATCGGTCCGGAATCGACGCCGACAAACAGCGCCGCTCTGCCGATGAGGGCCTTCAGCTCCTTCAGGTTTACCTGCCCTCCCAGGTCGTGAACGGTATGCTCCGCCCTCCGCCGGATCCCGTCGAGAAAGGTCCGTTCCCTCTTATCGGGACCGCTTATCAGGACCGTTGGAACATGCCATGTATTATGGAGATAATCGCAGAGGGCCGCGTATCCTTCCATGCGCCACATCTTGTATCCTTTCGGTGCCGTGGGATGCACGACGGCGTACGCATCGACCGCGGATATTCCCGCCGCCGAGAGACGGTCGTTGCAGGCTGCCTCATCTTCCGCGCTCCAATAGAGAACCGGATCCCTCCCGGCCGGCCCGCATGCGAGATGTTTCAGCATCTCAAGCTGATGGTCGACGATATGGAGCCCCGGCGCCGGGTTCACCGTTTCCGTAAAGAGGAAATGGCGATCGAAGGTTTTTTTCTTTCTGGAACGGAATCCGATCCGACGCTTCGCGCCACTGAGAAAACCGTACAGCGCCTCGCGGTCCGACCCGGTGAGGGCGATGAACAGATCCGCCTTCAGGTCACGGATGTCCCTGATGAGATGCCATTGCGACATCACGTCGGCGAGGGCGTTTTTCCCCCTTTTCAGGACCAGCACCCGGTCCACGAAGGGAAAGCCGTCCAGGACCCCCTCAGTACCCCGGTTCACCAGGACCGAGATGACCGCCCGGGGGTAACAGCTCCGCAGCGACCGGAGCAGGGGTGTGATGATCACCACATCCCCCAGATGCCGCAATTTACTGACAAGGATATGTTCGTATGCTTCAGGCATGTCCGTTTTTCATTCTGTCAAGGTGATCATAAATATCGAGGATCTTGTTCACATGCCACTCCCAGGTGAAGTGCTGCAGGAGACGGTCATTTACCTCTTCCATACTGCCCCTGTCGAGTTCCAGTGCCTTTTTCACCTTTTCTGCTATCTCTCTGTCATCAAGGGGGTCCTCGACGACGTATCCGTTCTTCCCCTCTTCAAGCATTTCCGCGGCGCCGCATATCCGCGTCGTGACAACGGGAATGCCCGCCGCCAGGGCCTCGAGGCAGACATTGCCGAAGGGTTCGTAAATTGTCGGGAAAACGAGAACATCGCTTGCCTGATAATACTTTTCAACATCCGACACGGGGCCCACGAAATGGACCGCAGGTCCCACGCCGAGCTTCACCGCCAGGGACCGGTACGAGGCGACGCTGTCCTTCCCCACCACGATCAGATGTGTTCCCTTCCCCAGGCGGGCCATGGCCCGGATCGCCGCGGCAACTCCCTTGCGCCTGAACCCTGACCCGACGAAAATGAGGACCCTGTCTTCCGGCGCAATGTTCAGGGTTTTCCTGATCAGACGCGAATTTTCTATGGCCTCGCGCGACCGGAAGCGATCGGTTTCGACGGGATTGTAGATGACCCGTATCTTTTCGTCGGGAACACCGTAAAGTTTCATGATCTCTTCTTTGCCCCGCTTTGAATTGGCTATGATCATCCGGTAATTGCCCTCGGCAAAGATCCGTCCTTCTATCCAGAGCAAGGCGAAATTGAGGGGATTGAAGGCATTGAAGATAATTTTATACCAGGGGTCAATTTTCTTTCTCTGCTTCAGCCATTCCCGGTGACAGCCGTCGCCGGCCCGAAACACATCCTGGTAGATGGTACGCTCAAAACTGTGAATAATATCGAATGGTTCGCTTTTCAGCAGGCGGCGGGCGTTGAGGGCGAAGCTGAGGACCTCCAGCACGGACAGACCCGTTACGACGGGCACATGGTGGAAGGTTATTCCCCTTGGACCCGTTCCCGGGGTTTCCTTTTTTTTCCACCCACTGGAAAAGAGGTGAATTTCGTGTTCCGAAGCGGCCAGGCACTGCGCCAGTGACGCGAGGTATCTTTCTGCCCCGCCGAAATCGGAATACTTCTGCCGTACCAGGGCGATTTTCATGGGATCTGCCTGCCTGTCATGATGTGTGCTCCCCGCCTCCGCGGGTTCCCGCGGCACAACCGGTCCCCGGGGGCTGCTCACTTCCGGTACAGGGGTTCCGTTCCCGGTTCCTTCCAATCGGCGAGAAGTTCGCAGAGCTTGGCGTATTTGTAAAATATTTCTTCAAAGTTACCCAGGGAGATCATGAACCCCGCCCAGCCGTCAAGAATGCCGCCCTTGATGAGCCAGGTGTGAAAAAACGCCCAGGTCGCATGGGACAGGGCCTTTCCCATGGTTGCCGAATCACCCCAGGAACGGAGCTTCACCGCGCCCAGGTCCGAATAGCGCTGGATCTTCTGCAGTCGCTCGGCGAAGTTCTCAAAGGGGACCTGCCAGATGGCCTTCTTCAGGTATCCCGGAGCCGTATCGGTTTGCAGGTCGTAGCCTTCATGGACCTCATCCTGCCGGTATACCACGGCTCCCTTTCTGAAAAGCTGGGGCTGCCGGTAATCGGGATAATACCCTGAGTGTCGCATCCACCGCCCCATGAAAAAATTCCTTCTCGGCATGAAGTAAGCGTCCCGTGCGTCGGGCGCGTTGATGACCTGGAGGATCTCGTCGCGCGCTTCCGGCGTGCAGCGTTCATCGGAATCGAGACTGAATATCCAGTCATGGGTACAGGCGGCCACGGCCTGATTCCGCAGATCACCGAATCCCTTGAATTCCACCTGTACCACCCGGGCTCCCAGTTCGGACGCGATCTGGGCGGTCCTGTCCCCGCTGTATGAATCGACGAGGACGATCTCATCGGCCCAGAGCACGGACCTCACGGCATCCCCTATCTTGCTCTCCTGATTGTAGGCGATTATATACACGGAAATCTTGTTCATTTCATTCCTCCACTATCGGTCGCTGTCGGTAAGGAACCGGTGTGTTTCGATGCATGGGTGTCGAGGATGGGGAGCGGCACTGCATGTCAGAAATGCTTCAGGGGCGGCTTTCCAATGGGAAACACATTGTATCCGATCTCAAACAGCTTCCTGTGATCCAAAATATTCCGCCCGTCAAAGACGAAGGCGGGCTTGTTCATTACCCCGTATATTCTCTCGTAGTCAAGTTCTTTAAAGAGGTCCCACTCGGTGACGAGGGCCAGGGCGTCGCATCCGGCCGCGGCTTCGTAGGGGTCGGCCTCGAACTCCACCGTCCCGGCCGTGCCGGCAAGGTCCTTCCCGGCATTCCTCAGCGCCTTCGGGTCGGTGATGACCAGACGGGCCCGTTCCTCGATCAACCGTTTCGCGATGTGAATAGCGGGACTCTCCCGGGTGTCGCCGGTGTTCGCCTTGAAGGCGAACCCCATGAGACAGATACGCTTACCCGCCAGTGTGTCGAACATGGCATTGAGTATGCCCCGAACGAAGCGTTCTTTCTGGTATTCGTTGATGGCCACTACGCTTTCCCAGTAATCGGCGACCTCATCGAGTCCGTAATGGCGGCACAGATAAACCAGGCTGAGGACATCCTTCTTGAAGCAGGACCCACCGAAACCGACGCCGGCGTTCAGGAATCTGCCGCCGATCCGGTGGTCCATTCCCACTGCCCGGGCCACCTCCGTAATGTCGGCCTCCGTTTTCTCACAGAGCGCCGTGAAGGCGTTGATCGATGAAACCCGCTGGGCCAGAAAGGCGTTCGCCACCAGTTTCGACAGCTCACTGCTCCAGATATTCGTGGTGAGGATCTTCTCCCGGGGGACCCAGTTAAGAAAGATATCCATCAGTTCATCACGGGCCTTGAGCCCCCGGGGTGTCTCGCGGGAACCGATCAGGACCCTGTCGGGCTCCATAAGGTCACGGATCGCCGTCCCCTCGGCGAGGAATTCGGGATTGGACAGGACATCGAAATGATATTCCGTTCCCGTTGCCGAAAGGATCCGCTCCATGGCAAAGGCCGTCTTGACGGGAAAGGTGCTCTTTTCAATGATGATCTTGTCCGATCCGGCATGTTCGCGGATCTGCCGGGCCGTTTTCTCCCAGAACTGGAGATCGGCGGCCATGCCCGCACCGGTACCGAAGCTCTTTGTCGGTGTATTGACACTGACAAAAATGATCTCCGATTCCCTGATACCTGCCGCGATATCGTCGGAGAAAAAGAGGTTCTTTCCCCGTGTCGCCCGCACTATTTCATCGAGTCCCGGTTCGAAGATGGGCAGTTCGTCGGAATTCCACTGGTCGATCCGCTCCTTGTTGACATCGACGACGGTCACCTTGTGCCGGGGACACTGATGGGCGATCACGGCCATCGTGGGGCCTCCCACATAGCCGGCGCCGATACAGAGGATATGTTTTTCAAAACTCATGGGGGCCGTCTCCCTTCTTCCCGTAATACTCCCGGTACCAGTCGATGAATTTTCCGAGACCCTCCTCTATGGTCGTGCGCGGCCGGTATTCCACGGTTTCCATGAGGTCGTCCACGTCGGCAAAGGTCTCCGGGACATCGCCGGGCTGCAGGGGGAGAAAATCCTTTTTCGCCTCTTTCCCGACGGCGTTCTCGATGACCGAGATGAACCGCATCAGTTCCACGGGCTGGTTGTTCCCGATATTGTAGATCCGGTACGGCGCGAAGCTGGAGGCCGGATCGGGCGCTGTGCCGCTCCAGCCGGCATCGCCCCGGGGAATATGGTCGATGAGCCTCAGGATACCCTCGATCACGTCATCAACATAGGTGAAATCCCGCTTCATCCGTCCCTGGTTGAAAACCTGTATGGTGCGACCCTCGAAGATGGACCGGGTGAAGAGGAAATAGGCCATGTCGGGCCTTCCCCAGGGACCGTAAACGGTGAAGAAACGCAGACCCGTGCAAGGGATCTTGAACAGGTGGGCGTAAGCATGGGCCATCAGTTCGTTCGCCTTTTTCGTCGCCGCGTAAAGGCTGATGGGATGGTCCACATTGTGATGGACGGAAAAGGGCATGGCCCGGTTCGCACCATAGACCGAACTTGAAGAGGCGAAGATCAGGTGTTCCGTCCCGGCCTTCCGGCATTCCTCGAGGATGTTGGTGAAACCCACCAGGTTGCTCTCCACGTAAACATAGGGATTCTTCAGGCTGTGCCGGACCCCGGCCTGGGCGGCCAGATGTATCACCCGGTCAAAACGTTCGCCGGCGAAGCAGCGTTCCAGAAGCTCCCGGTCACAGATATCCCCGTGAATAAAGCGGAACCGGTCATGGTCCTCGAGCAGGGCGAGGCGGTCCTTTTTCAACTGGACATCGTAATAGTCGTTCAGATTATCCAGGCCCGTCACGGCGACTCCCTGCCCCAGAAGAGCACGGCTCAGATGGAACCCGATAAACCCCGCTGCACCCGTTACTAGAATGTTCATGCCGGCCATCCTGACACGTTCTCCCTGAGGCCTTCACCCGATGGACGCAACCGGACGCCTCCGCTCATATTCCACAGCTCATACCGATCATTCGTCCAGGCGTTTCGCCTCGTCTATCAGCATGATCGGAATATCGTCCCTGATCTCGTAGAGGAGTCGGCAGTTATCGCAGATCAGCCCGTCCCCCGCTTCGTTCAGATATATCTCCCCCTTGCATTGGGGACACACCAGAATTTCAAGCAGTTCTTTTTTTATCACCATGATTATCTCCCGTTCCGGTCATTTCACCTCGACAGGGTTCAGTTCAAGTATTTCCCGTGCCTGTGTCCGGTACAGCTCGACCAGGTTCAGCAGGATGACGGCCACTTCCTTATGCAGATCACCGTATATCCTTTTCCGCATGTTCAGGGCGTCATGAAAGGCCTCTTCGGCAAGATCGTAGTCCCGGGAAAGGAGAAATATCATTCCCATGTTGTTGTAGGTTGTCGCCTTTTCCCGTGCGTCACCCTTGAATTCGCGGTCGACGAACTCAACCATCTCCTTGCCGGCTTCCAGAGCTTCCCGGATCCTGCGGCCGTTTATCAACTCGATGAGTGCAGCGTTCTTTTCCTGCCATCGCTCCTCCCTGGTCTTCTTCGGTTCCCCGGCACCGTCCTTTTTTTTCCTTCCCAGCATACTCACCGGTCCTCCCCGGCATGTTTCCCCGTTTCATGCCGGCTCAATTCCCTCTTGATATATTGATTGAACAGCACGCCGCCAACGATCAGAAACAGTGAAAAAGCGGCCCCTGTCGCCGTCAGGACCGCGTGCACGGGCTGCCGGAGATAATAGAACCCATAGGTCATCAATTCCCGCACCATCGAGAAGAAGAGGAGCAGCAGGCCGGCGATGCCGATCAGCATGGCCGCAATGGCCGCCATCTGCCACTTCAGGTAGTCTTCAGCGATCGCCTCGCCTGGTGTCGCTCCGTGCTTCCGTCCCTCGTCACCGGCAGTCCCCACCAGGGTCACCCCCTCCTGCACCACGGTCATCTCAAGGGATGCCCCGCAGACCGGGCAGACAAAGAACTCGGATTCGTCAGCCACGACAACAGTGGAGAAGCATTCGGGACATTTGACTTCTCGTTCCAGAGGGACCTCCGGCCTTCATGTTTTCCGGCTACACCGCCGATACCACGCTTTCGGAGACCTCGTGAAAGGGAGGCCGCCGAAACACGGGGGAACATCCGTAAATGTTCCCTTTCATTCCACAAAGTGACGCCGGAAGTCAAGGATTTTGCAATCCCCGGCGGCCCGCTCTCCGGTCGCGGAGCTGCGCTTCCCCCATCGTTCATCTCATCGCTTGATCCTGCCGGGAAGGATATAGACATAGGGTTTCCGAAGCACCGCTCGGTGCAGGAACCTGTCGAACCGTCGCAGGGCAAGGTAGAGACGCCAGATCATGGCATCCTCCCGATAATAGGCACGCACTTCCTTTTCGGTGACAGCCGCCACCGCCAGTTCGGGGGCGTCGTTCCGGAAGAAGTCGTTCACCCGGTCAACGAGCGGCCCGACAAGATCGGGACGCTGTTCCTTGTAGAAGTTCGCGATCAGGTCGACGGCCACCAGGTGAAAATCGTAGTACCGGGTCATGACATCCTCGAGAAAAAGCCACCTGATGAGCCAGACCAGAAAGGACGGCGCGCTCCGGAGAAAAAGCTCGGGGTCGAGCTGTTCCACACCATCCCTGGTCATCAGGGGGGTGCTCGTATCGAAATAATAGAAGGCTGCGTCATCCCCGATGCGTGGTTTGACGCTGCCGTCATACCCGCGCAGGGCCCAGTTCGATATCTGGCCGTCGAAGCCGATCCTCACACCGCTCCCGGCACCGTTGAAACGCCAGACCCTCTTCATTTCTTTCAGGAGGCAGGAAACGAGGATGCCGATGGCATCATCGTCCAGGTGGTGGAGCAACTGGTTGCCGATCGACGCCGAAGGAAGCCGCCGCTGGGCGATGTAGACGATCAGGTTCCCCCGCTCGGGAAGGACGCGAACCGTCAGGGATTCCGGAACCTCGATGTGGATCGTTTCCCGGATGAGCCGGTCGTATTCCTCATACAGGGTCTCATACCGGGACATCTCATCGACGGACCTGAAGAGCGGCATCCGTTTGAAGGCATACCCCGCGAGGGCGGGATGGGCGATCTCGAAGATGGTGCTGATCTCACCGTAGCCGATGATCCTGGCCGGCATCCGGCTTAGTTCGGGCCTTCGGGGGTCGAGACCGGCTTCAAATTCCCGGAGCAGTTCAGCGTCGATGGGTTCCCCCATGCTCTTCCCTTTCTCATCCTACCGGCTCAGGTTGAGAAACCGCTTCGCGTCATCCAGTGCCCGGTCGACCCGCTCGACGATCTCCTCCGCAAGCCCGGCGTCGATGATGAGGGGCGGAAGCAGCTGGCTGACCCGTGTGTCGTTATTTGCGTACACGCTCAGGATGCCGTTGTCATAACAGGTCTTCGACAGGACCGGCCCGCAGGCCTCGTTGACCATTTCAATTCCCATCATGAGCCCCAGCTGCCTAAGCCCGACAAGGATCTCAGGGTGTTTGCGCTGCAGCATTTCAAAACCGCCGGTGAATATGGCGGCCGTTTCATTGACCCGATGAAGGAATCCCGGCTCGGAAGATATGGCAAGAACGGTCCGCGCAACCGGACAGCCCACCTCGGCGCCGCCGAAGGTGGACACATGGATGAAGGGATTCCCGCGGAAAAAGGATTCCAGGTCGTCCCTGAAACAGGTGGCGCTCATGGGATAGATGCCTCCCGAGAGTCCCTTGCCGATCACCACGATGTCGGGCGTAATACCGGAATGCTCTATGCCCCAGAGTTTTCCCGTCCGCCCGAGACCGGTCTGCACCTCATCGATGATCATCAGCGCTCCCCGCTCATCGCAGACCTTCCGAACACGGGCGAAATACTCATCATCGGGAATGACGATGCCGGCGGTGGCCGGTACGGTTTCGAATATCAGGGCCGCCGTACCATCATCCACGGCTGCTTCCAGCGCCCCGATATCATTGAAGGGTACCTGGACGAACCCGGGCTGCTGCGGGCCGAAGGGGGCACGGTATCGTTCATCACCGGTCGCCATCGCCAGCCCCGTATGACCGTGATACCCGCCGGCAGCCGACAGTACAGTGAACCGCCCCGTGAATCCCCGGGCAAGCTTGATCGCCAGGTCGATGGCTTCCCCACCGCCGACACCGAAGACGGTCCGGTTTACATCGCCCGGCATGAGGCGGGCCAGGTCCTCCGCCAGGAGCGCCCGCTGTTCGCTGATCAGGTGATGGTTGCCGATATCGAGTTCTTTCAGGCTCTCTTCAAGGGCGGCGATGACGGCGGGGTTCCGGTGACCGAGATTGAAGACACCGCCGTTGCAGTGACAGTTGATGAGCCGTTTGGAGGAGACGGCGTCCCAGACGAAGGGTCCCTCCCTGCGTCCGAAAACGAAATCGATGCCGACCGATGCGAAGAACTCCGCCTTTCCCGAGGACACATGCCCGGCGAAACGCCCGATAATACCGTCCTTGCTGTCGGTACCGATATGTTTCACGTGTTTACCTGGTGCTTACGGGGACAGGCTGATAGTGCCGCCTCCCGGGGCAGGAGGCACGCTATCCATGGTGATCACGCCCGGAATATCGAAGAGCGGATCGATCAGCTCCTCCCCGAGAGAGGTCAGCTCGTTCGCGTGGAACCCGACGGGATTGAGTTTTCGATACTGCTTGACGGGATATGACGCCAGGATCTTCTCTCCATTGAGGCGGTACGCCTTTTCACGCCGGTTCCGTGAAATTTCCACGAAATAATTGTTCCTGGTGCAGTATTTGATAAAGCCGTTCACCTTGCCGGCCAGGTATTTTCTGTCGACAAGCTTGCCGTCAAAGGCGGGAAGCTTCTGATTCTGAACCATTGCGTGCACGTTACGAACGACTCTTTCGATATGGGCCGTGAGGACATCCTTTGTCAGGATGACGTCCTGCCGTGTCTGGCCGCTCACGAGGCAGATCTTCTTCAGATAGTATGCCCCGATCTGGCTGAAGGTGATCGTGTGAAGCCGCTGCAAGGCGCCGAAGAGATATTCGTTGAACTCGTCCTTGGATTTGATGACGAACTGGGGAACCCCTACGTTGACGAATATATCCTTCGCCCCTCGAACGAGGCGGTCCACCTTGACATTGATGGGCAGGATGTAGACCTTTTTCCCGTACTGCCCGTGTATCGTGTCCACCAACTGATAGCAGGCGCTCCGGATCCGTTTCAGCCCGCCGTATCCCCAGGTCGTTCCCTCGGGGAATATCAGCGTCGACATACCCTGCGACAGGCTGTCCCTGAAGTGGTCTATCTGCGCCGATATCTCCTGTTTCAGCTCGTCCTTTTTCTGAAGGGTCTTTTCAATAAAGGGGCGATGGACCGAAGCAACGTTCATGATCCTGAAGAGCATCAGGGGAAGCTGCAATCTGTCAACCAACTTCAGTACGGCCCGAAGGGCTCCGCTCTTCACTCGGAAATTGGTGGAGAGATATTCACCGCTCAAGAAATCCTTTTTCGCCATGACGGAAAAGATGGGTTTCGGCTTGAGCGCCCGGTACACCCTGGAGAGGGCGGGGATCTCGAAATAACTGTCATGGGTAACGGTAAAGATGACCGGAAAGGGAACGTTCTTGAGGTGTTCCTTCCCAAGGAGGCGGTATCGCTGGCCGATCAGCCGCCCGGCGCATGAAAAACCGAAGATAATGGCATCGTAAACGATCTTGCTCTTCGATCCCTTCATGTTCGTCGAACCTCGCAGGCATTGTTCATCGAGTTTCTGTATTATACCTTTTTTTTCCACTTTGTAAAAGGCGCAATTGCAAGGTTGAAATTGTAATAGCGGGGGTCTCCCGACACCTCTTCCCCCACCCAATCGGGCAGAGCCACGTGCTGTCTTTCGTCGTCGAGCTCCACCTCCGCCACGATGAGCCCCCGGTTCTCTCCCTCGAACTCGTCGATCTCCCAGATGCGGCCGCCATATGAAACATGATACCTGGTCTTCTCCACGACCGCTTCCCGGCAGAGATCGTTGATAATCGTCTCGGCGTCACCGACAGGCATGGGATATTCGAATTCGAGCCGGGAAAGACTGCTGAGCCCGGCCTTGACGGTTATGAAGGCATCGGAACCCATGACACGGACCCGGACGATCCGCCGCGGGTCCGTCTGGAGATATCCCTGGCGGCACCGGACGCCGATGGCACCCTTCCGCCAGGCATCACCGGAGACCAGAAATTTTCTTTCAATTTCAAGAGCCATGGTGATCCACTCTCTTTCCGTGTGCAAATTTCATGATTTCAGGCATCCTCCGACCGCCTTCTGAATCCCTTTTGAAGCGGCCATTGAAACGGTCCACTCACATATCGCCCTTTTCAAGAAAACTGTAGTATCCCCGGTGATCGAAAATGACATGATCCAGGACGGGGATCCCCAGGGTCTCCCCGGCCGCCTGAAGCTGTTTCGTCACCGCCCGGTCCTCGTCGCTGGGAGTGAGGTTGCCCGAGGGATGGTTGTGGGCCACGATGATCGCCGAGGCCCGGTCCGTGATGGGATCGGCGAAGACCTCGCGGGGATGGACCTGGGTCCTGTTCACCAGACCTACCGACACCACCCTGCTCGCGATCACCTCATGGGCGCCGTTCAGGGAAAGGCAGACGAAACACTCCTGTTTTCGGTCACCGTAATGCCGCACCAGGGGAAGCACATCGGGTGGAAAGGATATCCGGTATCCCTCGGGGCGGATACGCCGCCGGGCGAACTCCAGTGCGGCCTCTATCATTGCCGCCCTGGCGGGTCCCATTCCCCCGATCCCTTCGAGGGCCTCGATCAACCGGCCCCCGGCTGCCGAATCGACCTCACGGACGACCCGCTCCGCCACGGTCATGACGTCATGTCCCTGCGTTCCCCTCCCCAGCAGGACCGCCATGAGCTCCACATCGGAGAGCGCGGCCGCCCCCTTGTAACGCAATTTCTCCCTCGGCCGCTCATGGCTCGGCATGGCGGCTAACCGTTTTTTCATCCCATTCATCCCCCCCTCGCAGGCATTTTCATACCGGGGCCCTGCCGGTCACCGCTCCATTTTCACCCATATCCGGTAGAGTTTTTCCCCGCTTTCCTCGTAACAGGAATATCCCGTGGCATCGATCTCCTCGACCATGACCTCCCCCAGTTCCCGGCACTGGGCAAGCCAGTGGCGGAAATGCTCTCCACCACCGCAGTATGCCTTGAACCAGCGGTTCCCCTGCTCATCGACCCGTTCGCGCAGGCGCGCCTCCGCGGCCATCAGTTCATTGACCCGTTTCATTTTTTCATTTTTTTCAGACATACCGTCCTCATCGATGATCGCGAGGCGGTATTCGGGGGGATGTCCCGTTCCGGAAACGACCGGTGACGGTCACTCAGAACTCAATACTGCCCGCGGTCCGGGGAAAGAGCATGACGTCGCGGATATTCCTGATCCCCGTTATCATCATGATCAGCCGTTCGAACCCGAGACCGAAGCCGCTGTGGGGAACACTGCCGTACCGCCGGGAGTCAAGATACCACCAGTACCCCTCCTTCGGCAGGCCCATGGCGTCCATGCGTGATTCAAGCACCTCGAGACGCTCCTCACGCTGGCTGCCGCCGATGATCTCACCCACGCCGGGCACAAGGATATCCATGGCGGCCACTGTTTCACCGTCATCGCTCAACCTCATGTAAAAGGGCTTGATGGCCGCTGGGTAGTCATGGACGATAACCGGTTTTTTGAAGTGCTCCTCCGTCAGATACTGCTCGTGTTCCGACTGCAGGTCTCTTCCGTATTCAACGGGATACTCGAATTTCCGACCCGATCCGGTGAGGATATCGACGGCCTCACGATAGGGGATGCGCATGAAGTCGGAAGAAACGATGTTCTCGAGCGTCTCCGGCAGGGACGTATCGACGAAACGGGCGAAGAGCGACAGGTCCTCCCGGCATTCCTCCAGGGCAAAGGCGGCCAGGTATCTCACCAGTTCCTCGCCGAGGTCCATGTCACCTGAGAGATCGCAAAAGGCCATTTCCGGTTCCACCATCCAGAACTCGGCGGCATGCCGCCGGGTGTTCGAGTTGTCGGCCCGGAAGGTGGGACCGAAGGTATAGACATCACCCAGGGCCAGGGCCAGCATTTCCGCTTCAAGCTGTCCCGAAACGGTGAGGTTCGCCTGCCGTTTGAAAAAATCCTGCGAATAGTCCACGGCACCATCCTTCAGGGGCGGGTGAGCCCCGTCAAGGGTGGTCACCATGAACATCTCCCCCGCCCCCTCACAATCGGAAGCGGTGATGATCGGTGTGTGAATGTAATAGAAGGAACGCTCCCTGAAAAACCTGTGGATCGCGTACGCGAGGGCGGACCGGATCCGGAACGTCGCACCGTATTTGTTGGTCCGCGCCCTCAGATGGGCGATGCCGCGCAGGAACTCGTCACTGTGCCGTTTTTTCTGGAGGGGAAAGGAATCGGGGGCGATGCTGATGATCTCGATCTCATGGGCCTTGAGCTCCCATTGCTGCCCCGTGCCCGGCGACGCCACCAGGTCTCCCGTGACGGCCAGGGCGGAACCGGTCGTGATCTTCAGGATATCGTCGTAGTTGCCGAGAGAGTCGTCGGCGATAACCTGAATGTTCGACAGGCAGGAACCGTCGTTCATCTCTATGAAGGAAAACCCTTTCGAGTCCCGTTTCGTTCGCACCCAGCCCTTGACAAGCACCCGCTCCCGGGAATCTCCGGACTGGAGAAGTTCATGGATCTTTGTCCGCTTCATATGTGTTCCTCGTGTGCCCCTCCATGAAAGCCGCCCGGAATACCTGCGGCCCCTGTGGATCACGGGCCGGGGCGGCTCCCGTATCACTCGTCAGAACCAGTGAATATCCGGTCGGATTGCACAAGTCAAGGCGAAATTGACCCGGCGGGGGACTGTCGTTCCCCGCCGGCACGAAGGACCTCAGAGAAGAATGATATTGTTCTTCCGGCACGCCGCAATGGTGTCCTGCGACCACAGGGAGGTCTGGATCTCACCGATATGGGCCTTCCGGAGATAGAACATGGAAAGTCTCGACTGGCCGATCCCGCCGCCGATGGAAAGGGGCAGGTCCCCTTGTATCAGGCGGCGGTGAAACAGGAGGTCTGTGCGTTCCATTGTCCCCGTGATCTCGAGCTGTCGGAGCAAGGCTTCCCGATCGACCCTGATACCCATGGAGGAAAGCTCCAGGGCACAGTCGAACAGGGGATAATGAAGCAGGATGTCTCCGTTGAGCCCCCGGTATCCCTTTTCCGTGGGCGTCGTCCAGTCATCGTAGTCGGGCGCCCTCCCGTCATGGGGGTTCCCGTCCCCGAGCACACCACCGATGCCGATAAGAAAAACTGCGCCGTGCTCCCGGCAGATCTCCCGTTCCCGCTCCTTCGGGGAAAGGCCGGGGTACCGTTTCAGCAGTTCCTCGCTGTGGACAAAGGTTATCTCGTCGGGAAGGATCGGCGTGATCTCCGAAAATTGATAGCTGATATATTTTTCCGTCCGCCGAATGACATCGTAGATCTTCCTCACGATGCATTTCAGGTACTCCAGGTTCCGTTCCTCCGGGGCGATCACCCGCTCCCAGTCCCACTGGTCCACGTATATGGAATGCGTGTTATCGAGTATTTCATCGGGGCGGATGGCGTTCATATCCGTATACAGCCCGGTGCTCACTTCAAACCCATAATCGGCCAGCATCATCCGCTTCCATTTGGCCAGGGACTGGACTATTTCAACGGTCATATTGCCGAGGTTCTTTATATTAAAGGATACCGGCTTTTCCACGCCGTTCAGGTCGTCATTGACCCCCGTTCCCGATTGAACGAAGAGCGGCGCCGTAACCCGGATAAGGTTCAGCTCAAAGGCAAGGTTCGTCTGAAAAAAATCCTTGAGGAGCCGTATCGCTTTCTCCGTATCCGTCAGGCTCAGCAACGGCTCATAGTTTCTGGGGATATAGAGCCCCATGTTCCCGTACCTCCTTACCAAGGGTTGCCGTCAGCGTAAGGATCCCGCCGGCACCCATGAAAATATGCGGACACTACCAGACCTTGCGCCTACTTGCAAGGTCATCATGAACAACAAGAATATATTTTTATTGTAAATTACAACGGGAATTGATAACCCCCTGGCAAGTCACCGGACATTCATCCACTTTTTTACGAGGATATCAAACTGCGATGAAGATACGACCGTTATCCCTGATCCTGGGCCTCCTTGTGCCGGCGATGCTTCTTTTTTCATCCGCCTGCAGCGTGGAGTCGATCAGGATCTCTTCCATGCATGTAAGGGCGTACACGGCCCTTGAATCGGGGAAGTACGGGGTCGCGATCGATCACTACCGGAACATCCTGGCACTGGATCCCGATGACCGCGACGCACTGATCGCCGTGGGCCGCTGTCTCATACACGTGAACGACGCCGACGGCGCCGTTCAAGCCCTCCTTCACGCCCGTGAGATCGACCCGCGGAAGGACTCCGCGGCGGCCTATCTCGGCCTTGCCTTCCTCCTGAACGATCAGAAAGCACGGGCAATTGATGAATGGGAGGACTTCATCGCGGGCAATCCGGGCAGTTCCCTGACGCCGGTTCTCAGGGAACGGGTGGAACATCTGACGTCAGGTCAAACGACCGATGCGTCCCCCGCAGGGGGGGACCTTCACGCCGCTGCTTCTCTTATCGACGAGATCGAAGGAGCCCTGGCCCGTGACCGGGCGGCCGCCGAGAAGGAAGCGGCCGGAGGAGGCGGCGGATGCGGGTGATAGACACCCACCGTGCGGCGGTCGCCGCGCAGAGAGAGCAAAATGATATAGTTTCACACAAACCGTCCCCATGGAGGAAGAAGAAATGAGCACCTACGAATACTATCTGGTAGAAAAGAACCCGCCTGTGGCCTGGGTGTATCTCAATCGACCCGAAAAGAAGAACGCCATGAACCTGCCCGCCTTTCGGGAGTCGGTCCCCATATTTGCCGATCTTGATGCCGACCCGGAGATCCGCGTGGTCATCCTCAGCGGGAAAGGGGTGTGTTTTTCGGCGGGTATCGACCTTGTCAGCATGGCAGGGTCGGTACCGGAAATACTGGAGGCCCAGCAGCGCGGCGGGGTGAAATGGAAACTGCTTCCGAAGATCAAGGAGATGCAGGACGCCATGAGCTGTATCGAGTGGTGCCGCAAGCCGGTGATCGCCGCCGTTCACGGCCACTGCATCGGCGCCGGCCTTGACATGGTATCCGCCTGCGATATCAGGCTCTGCAGCGCCGATGCCGTCTTTTCGCTCCGCGAGGCCGCCGTGGGGTTCGTCGCGGACCTGGGGTCCCTCCAGCGGGTCCCTCTCATCGTCGGGCAGGGCATCGCTCGTGAACTGGCCTACCGGGCACACACCATCGATGCCGCCAGAGCGCGGGAAATATCTCTCGTGAACGCCGTCTACGACACCCGGGAGCAACTTCTGGCCGCTGCCGGGGAGATGGCCCGTGAGATCGCCGCAAATTCCCCCCTGGCCGTCCAGGCGTCAAAGGAAGTGCTCAATGCCGGTACCGGAAAGTCCGTTGATGAGGGCCTCGACTACGTCGCATCCATCAGTGCCAACATCGTCCCTTCCGATGATCTCATGGAAGCCTTCACGGCGTTCACGGAACGCAGAAAACCCTTATTCACGGGCAGATAGAAAGAAAAGAGGGAGAAAAGGCCGCGTCCCCGCCGGAACGGACCTCTTCAAACCAGCCGTCGCCAAGGTCTATGACGCCGGCCGCGGAATCGCCGATGTGAGCGGTCCGGGAGAGATCGCATCCGCTTCTCAAAGAAGAAAACGAAGACCGGGGCTGAGAGTGCATCGCCGGAACCGCGCATACCGTGACGGGCATTTCCTCGCACTCGACATGCTCGTGCACGGTCCCGACGGGAGGGCAGAGAAGGAGACTTCCGGGGCCGATCCGTTCGTCCGTGCCGTCGAGGGCGACCATATCGACGGGGAATTCAGCGGATATGGTTTCCTGTGACCGTGACCGCGCGCCGCTATTCTTCTCGGTGGTCCAGCGCACGCGGCCGTCCTGAACGGTTTCGCTGTTATCGGAACCGACCTCGACCCGGACGAAACGGTTCGCGACGAACATGACCGTCCGGTACGGATCAAAGGGGACCCAGCCAAGATCGGGAAACCATACCTCGATCCAGGAATGGCGCCCCTGCCCCATCCTGAAGGTCAGAGAATTCTCCTTCCCCCTGACATGAAAGGGTTTTTTCAGGGTTATGCCGTTGACGATGCGCACGGGTATCCCCGAAGCCCGCAGAAGCGCCGCGCAGAGGTGCGAGTAATTCTGACAGTTTCCCCTGCCGCATTCAAGAGAGTAACGGGCGTCGCACCGCGGGGAAGGCGATACATAGCTCATGTTTTCCATCACCCAGGAGATGACCCGATGAACCGCCTCGAATTGCGTCCGGCTCCCCCTGGTCAGTGCATCGGACCTTTCCCGGATGCTCGGATCGTCCGCCTGAACGAGACGGGTCGGTTCGAGGTAGACGGCGGTCTCACCAGCGGTCGATTTCACGGGAAAGGGCGCGTTTGTTGTTATTTCCGTGAGGATCGTGCTGTTCACCAGCTCAAAGGTCACCCGCGCCACTACGACCGGCGGCGGATATTCCCATACCGCCGTCATCAGGTGATTACCCCGGTCATCGAACCCCTCCTGCCTCCGGTCCGGCTCAGGCAGGAATCTGACACTGTACCGGTCGACCTCCTGCCGGGAGGTCGGGGAGGAAAAGGACGGGGGTTCCACAAGTGTGAGCGTCAGCACCCGGACGCCCTGCTCCGTGGTAATGAGCTTCTCTATTTCGAAACGGATCTTTGACATCATTCCCCCCTCGACGGTGATGTTCCCCGCGAAGAGGGAAACGGGAGAGAACGTCATAAAGAGGATAATGCTCAGCGCCACATATCTTGTCAAAAGGATTCACCCGGTCATCCGCTGCCGACATCTGAACACATGTGCATTCACAGCTCTCTCGAACGAAAGAGCGCGGCCGTTAAGGTATGCTATATTCGAAAGGCCCCGGTGGTGACAAGGAAATGGGTTACTTCCCCGCTGTGAAATTCTTCACAGGCTCTGCGGGCGGATCACGGCCGCCCGGCGAACCCGGTACCGTGCAAACACGAACGGGCGTCGGGAATCGTCAAACTTGGACTTGACAAAAACCCCTATTCATCCATTATGCATATATCCCTATCGATGTTTTGAGAATGGAGATGTATCATGGAACTCACACAAGCGATATTCGACCGGAGAAGCGTGCGGGAATTTACGGATCATGTCGTGACGGACGAGGAGATCAGAGATATTCTCGATGCCGCCCGGTGGGCACCTTCGTGGGGGAACACCCAGTCCTGGGAATTTATCGTGGTCAGGGACCCCCGCGTGATCGCCGATGTCACCGGCACCTACTCACCGGGGAATCCGGCGACACAATGTTCCGCGACGGCTTCAGCCCTGATCGTCGCCTGTGCCCGCACCGGTGTTTCGGGATCGAAGGGCAACCGGGACGCAACAAAATTTTCCACCTGGTTCATGTTCGACCTGGGCATGGCCGTTCAGAACCTCTGTCTCAGAGCGCACGAACGGGGTCTTGGAACGGTCGTGGTGGGACTCCTGGACCACGAGGCGTGCCGGAAGATCGTCGCTCTGCCTGAAGGTCACGAGGTCGTCGCCGTCATTCCACTGGGGAAGCCCGCCACTGGAGCGAAAAAGGAACCTGCGCGCAAGGAGCTGAAAGATATCGTTCACCGCGATGTCTTCGGAACACCGTATTTCACCGGGTAACCGGATGTGTCGGACAGGGGGGAACGCCCGCCATGACAATTGAAGGCATCGAACTGGAACGCCGCGGGCAGGTGGCGGTCGTCACCTTCAACCGCCCGGACAGGATGAACAGCTTCAACGAGCACATGTGGGACGAACTTGAAAGGGTCGTCAGCGATCTGAAAGGAGACCTGCCCCGGGCCGTCGTGGTGACCGGCGCGGGTGACAGGGCCTTCTGCGCCGGGTTCGATGTCAACCCCGATAATCCCCAGATCTCGGGGCTCATCGAGGCGGTCCTGAATCACGAGCGGGCCCCGGTGGAACGGATGATCCGGCGGATACGGACGGCCGTTGACGGCCTGGTGTTCCTGCCGGTGCCCGTCATCGCCGCCCTGAACGGGATCGCCTTCGGAGGAGGGGCGGAACTCGCCCTTCGCTGCGACATCCGGATCGCCGATCCGACGACGGTGATCAGTTTTTCCGAGGTCCGGCTCGGCCTGATGCCAGACTGGGGCGGTGGCGTGGCCCTCACCCGGGTGGCCGGCCCCGCCGTCGCGGCGGACCTCGTTCTCTCGGCGCGGCGGGTCGGCGCCGAAGAAGCACTGCGACTTGGTATCATCAACCGGATCAGCGGCCCCGGCATGGCCCGCGAGGAAGCGCTGGAACTGGGGCAGGTCATCGCGAAACAGGGCCCCCGTGCCGTGCGGCACGCCCTGCGGGTGATCAGGAGAACACCGGACCTGCCTATTGAAGACGCCCTTGATCTTGAAACGGAAGAGGCTGTGACCCTGATCGCCTCGGGGGAGTGTTATCACGGCATTGAGGCATTCCTGTCGAAGAAGGACGCGCGGTTTCCCGATCCGGACCGGTGATCACCGGGTACATCGGGGCCGGTAACGGTGAGAGCCCGCACAAATGAAACAAGGAGGGAGTCCCATGGAATGGTATCTGTATCCGATCCGTATCATTGCAGGCGCTTTTCTGGCCAACGGAGTTCCGCATTTCGTCAACGGCATCTCGGGAAAAAAGTTTCAGAGCCCCTTCGCCTCACCACCGGCCGTGGGTGAATCATCACCGATCGTCAACGTCCTCTGGGGTATGGCGAACTTCGTTATCGGCTATTTTCTCCTGTACGGCGTCGGTGAATTCGCCGGCGGCCTGAACGGCGATGTCCTGATGGTCGCCGTCGGCATGCTTGTCACGGGGATCGGCCTGGCCTGGCACTTCGGGAACGTCCGCGGCGGGTCGGCGTAACATGGAACAACAGGTGCTGGGAAGATCGCTCCCCCTGGTCATCGCTCACCGGGGTGATTCGGCCCATTTTCCGGAAAATACCATTCCCGCTTTCACGGCGGCCGTCGCGGCCGGTGCGGACATGATCGAGCTCGACGTGACCATGACGGCCGACGGACACCTCGTGGTGATCCACGACCGGACGGTGGACCGGACCACGGACGGAACGGGACGCGTTTCGGACCTCACCCTCGCCCGGCTTCGGAAACTCGACGCCGGCAGTTGGAAAGGAAGCCGGTTCAGGGGGGTCAGGGTCCCAACCCTGGAGGAGGTCTTCGAGGCCGTCGGGAAAACGCTGCCCATCAACATAGAGATAAAAGCAGACGGGAAGGTGCCGGACGGCCTGCTCCCGATGCTCCTCGCCACCATGCGGAAAGTGGGCATCTCCCGTTCCGTGATCCTCTCCAGCTTCAAGTTCACCCTGCTCGAACGCCTCAGGACACTGGACGGCGCCATAGCGGTCTCGGTCCTCAGCGACATTTCCGAACCCGTGAATGACATTGTGAAGAAGGTGCGCGCCGTCGGCGCCCTGTCATACAATCCGGACCAGAAACACCTTGACGAAGAGAAAATAGGACTGTTGCACGGCGAGGGGATACTGGTATTCCCCTGGTCGACGGGAAAGAGGAATACGGCAACGACGATGAAACGCCTGCTCTCGTGGGATACCGACGGTTTTTTCGCCAATGATCCCCGATTGTTCCGGGAACTGTCGGCAGGTATCCGCCACCCACTGCAGAATGGCTGACGCCGGGGGTTACTGGGTTTTCGTGGACGGCTCCTCCGTGGGCGGAGCAGCCTCACCCGCGGGGAGCGCTTCTTCTTCCGGTGGGAGCTTTTCCACGGTGAACCGGGCATTCCTGAGCTTTTCGATTATGGGACCAAGGGCCGTCTTCTCATCATCGTACGTGATGGTAACCGTTCGTGTTTTGTAATCGGCCTTGTAACCGATAACACCTTCATGATTGTTCAGGATAGAACTTATCCTGGACTTCCCCGATCAGGTCCAGCACCCCTGGACCGACAGGGTCTCCGACGTTTCAACCGCCGCGGCGGCGCCGGCGGAGAGAAGGACCAGGAAGATACAGAAAAAAAACAGTGTTCGTTTCGTCATTGCCGGTTTCCTCCATATGTGGTGCCTGTGCGGGGGAATGTAATGGAATTCCGGGCAAGAATCAATATAATTTTTCCGCATCATTCCTGTTTGAGCGGGACACCCCATGACAAGGAGCGGAGATCTCGCAACCGACCGGATCCCCCGCTCGCGGGCGGAGAAGGCGGGGACTTCCCCGCCATCCCGGTGCAATGTCCTGCTACCCACTTGTATTCATTGAAGATAGTAAAATAAGTGGAAATAAAACAACGCTATAGGTAATAATAACGCATGATTCGGAACAATGTTCACAGGTCCGCAGGAACAGCACTTCACCTCCGCACGACCCTCGACATCGCCGCCTTTGCGGCCGTGGTCCTCGTCATAGTCTGGGGCCTCACGGTGGGAACGGAACGTCTCGGCTATAACTGGCAGTGGTACCGGGTCCCCCGGTACATCGGCCTCATCGATGACGGCGGATTCAGGGCGGGTCCCCTGTTACAGGGATTGTGGGTGACGGTCAGGATAACGGCGGTGGGCATGGTGATGGCATTCACCATCGGTCTCGTAACGGCTCTGCTGCGTCTTTCACGCTCCTTTGCCGCCATAGCCGCCGCCCGGGGATATCTTGAGCTTATTCGAAACACCCCTCTTCTCATTCAGCTCTTTTTCATCTATTTCGTCATCGCCCCCGTGGTGGATATGAGCGCTTTCACCGCGGCGGTCCTCGCTCTCAGCCTTTTCGAAGGCTCCTACATATCGGAGATCATCCGCTCCGGCGTTCTTTCCGTCAGCAGGGGTCAGTGGGAGGCGTCGTACAGTCTCGGTCTGAGCACGTGGCAGACGTACCGGTACGTGATACTTCCCCAGGCGGTGCGACGGGTGCTGCCCCCGCTGACAAGCCAGGCGATATCCCTTATCAAGGATTCCGCCCTGGTGAGCACCATTGCCATATACGATCTAACCATGCAGGGGCAGGCCGTAATCGCCGAAACATTTCTGACCTTTGAAATCTGGTTCACCGTCGCGGCGATCTATCTGGTCATAACCGTCAGCCTTTCATTCCTGGTCCATATGCTGGAGGATTGGGTACACCTGGAATGACAGTGATCAAAAAGGAGGAACAATCATGAAACATCGTTCATACCTTGCGGGAGTTTTTCTGGCAATCCTGCTGGTGCTTGTTCTCTGCACTGGCGGGTACGCGGAGAGTGTCCGGCAGGAGCTTGCCGGGGAGAGCACCCTTGAGAAGGTCATGCGACGGGGGGTCCTCAAGGTCGGCATGTCCACCTTTGTGCCCTGGGCCATGAAGGACAAAATGGGAAAGCTGATCGGCTTCGAGATCGATGTGGCCACGCGCCTCGCCGAGGATATGGGGGTCAAGGTCGAATTTGTACCGACCAAATGGTCAGGCATTATCCCCGCCCTCCTGACCGGCAAGTTCGACGTCATCATCGGCGGCATGGGAATCAGGCCGGACCGCAACCTGAAGGTCAATTTTTCGATACCCTACGATTACACCGGCATGTCGATCCTGGCGAACAGGGACCTCGCCGGGGGGTTCACGTCCCTGGAGGACTTTAATCGCCCCAATGTCTCGATAGCTGCCAGGATCGGGACAACAGCCGCCGCGGCCGCCAAAAAAAACATGCCCAAGGCGAACCTGCGGCTCTTTGACGATGAGTCACAGGCGGTGCAGGAAACCCTGAACGGTCGGGTGCATGCCATGGTGGCATCGGCGCCGCTGCCGGCGTTCCAGGCGATCATGTATCCAGAAAAATTATTTGTTCCCATTGAGGGGACCTTCACCCGGGAACCCATCGGATTCGCGATCAGGAAGAGCGACGTGGACACTCTCAATTATCTGAACAACTGGATACGGGTCGTGGAAGCCGAAGGGTGGCTCCAGGAGCGAAAGCGCTACTGGTTTGAAACAAAGGAGTGGGAAAAACAGATACAGTAAAGGGAACGATCGCCGGGAAGGCTGAGCATGTCAAAGAAAAAAATACCCATAACCCTTCTCGATCTCCTCATCATCGGGGGCATTCTCGGTATCATCGCCTTCATCGGCTACCGGACCACGGCGGTCGTTCACTATAAATGGAACTGGTCGGTGATCCCCCAGTATCTCTTCCGGTATGATCCGCAGCAGGAGCGCTGGGTGACGAACCTCCTGATGCAGGGATTCATCATGACCGTCAAGCTGAGTATCTGGTCGACCCTCCTGTCCCTCATCGTCGGCACCGTCATGGGACTGGCCCGGATCAGTTCACGCCTCTTCTATCGGATGATCGCCCGTACCTATGTGGAAATGATCCGCAACACCCCTCCGCTGGTGCTCATATTCATTTTTTACTTCTTCTTCAGCGATCAGATCATGACGGTCCTGGGGGTCGAGGATTATATGCGGTCCCTCTCCCCGGCGGCCCAGTCATTCCTGTCCTTCTTCTGCGCTCCGCCGGGACAGTGTTCCGCCTTTTTTTCAGCCGTGATAACGCTGGTTCTGTACGAAGGGGCCTACATGACGGAAATTATCAGGGCTGGCATCGAATCCATCGAAAGGGGCCAGTGGGAGGCATCGGCTTCTTCGGGCTTGACCTGGCGTCAACAGATGCGCTTCGTTATACTTCCACAGGCGACGCGGAGAGTTCTTCCTCCCGTGGCTGGACAACTCATATCCACCATAAAGGACTCCGCCATCGTCTCAGTCGTATCGATCCAGGAACTGACCTTTCAGGGACTGGAACTGATGGCTGCCACCTACCGGACGTTCGAGGTATGGCTCACCATAACCCTCATGTATTTCATTCTTACCTTTGCCTGCTCGCTTGTCATGCGTCGGCTTGAGATAGCCTTTCAGATCGAGGAAACGATGGCAACCGTGTAGAAAGTACGCATGCGGAGGTAAGCCTAAAAGAAGTGATCTCAGACAGGTACTGTTGACGTTTTTTCTTTTGTCAGGCCCGCGTGCTTTCCGGAGAGAAACGTTCCTTGTACTGCTCGTAGAAAGCGAAGACCTTTTCGATATATCGGTGGGTTGCCGAGAAAGGCGGAACTCCCTGATACATCCTGACCTTTCTGCTTCCCGCGTTATACGCGGCAAGGGCCAGCCTGACGTCGCCGTCGAACTGATCAAGGAGCTGCCTGAAATACCGTACACCGCCATCAATATTGTGAGCGGGGTCGAAGGAATCTTCCACACCGAGCGCCTTTGCCGTGCCCGGCATCAACTGCATCAATCCTCGGGCCCCCCGGCTGGATTCTGCCCGGGGATCGCAATTGGACTCCGCCATGATGATAGCCATCACCAGGGCCGGGTCAATATCATAGCGGTCGGCGGCCCTCTCTACCAGGGGCCGCAATCTGAAGCCTTCCGGTGAGGGGTCCCGGTCAATAACCTGGTCTTCGCTGACCGGTCTGATATCATGCGCTTCCAGGGGTTCCCGGACATTGAACTGATAGACACCCGTTTCTTCAACAACGGTAGGATTTTCGGAAAAACTGTTGAATAGAGCGGGAATGAGAATGAGAGCAATGATTCCGATAATAAAAGCAATCCAGCAGGTCGTTTCCAACGCCGGGCTCTGCGTTGACGTCTCTTCTTCCATTTTCTGACCTCCCTGAAAGAGGAGGGGCAAGCCTCCTCAGAGAGCATTCATAACCTTTCTGTGTTCAGAGCCGGAGCCTTTAAATCAATAATTTTCCTTTGTCAAGCAAAAAAAGTCAGTCCTTTCCGCACTGAACCGGTCCGTTACCGGTGTTCCGGCGGTGTTTTTCCTTGCCTGCGTCCCGGCAGGCCGGCCTCATTCAGGTCGATACGCCCATCTTCGGAAGGGCGTAAATCTGGAGAAAAAACCACACAGCGATTATCGCCAGGGGGATAAGAAAATCCATCATCCTTTGTTCTCCTTGTCGAAATTCTCCCCGTCCGTACCTCATGATCGGGACCGGAATTATAATATAAGGTAATTACCCATAGGAGATAAAGCAAGAAATAAGTTAATCAGGGAACGGTCTCATGAGGTTCAATGGTTTTTCTCCTCCCTTTCGTAAAGGGAGGCCGGGAGGGATTTTCGTATGTAAAATCCCCCTTGATCCCCCTTTGTCAAAGGGGGATTTCTGTATTACCAGGCAATCAGGCACCCCGACTCCCGATTTACACTTGCTATTTTTTGAGGCTTGCGTATTATTAGCGACATGCACCGGTCCCGGGGAATGAGGACCGCTTCCCCGATCCAGGGTCCGGAAAGCATCAGAATGTCCGGAAAGGAGTGGAAGAGAGATGTCGGTTGTGCAGCCCAAGGGTGAAAAGATGCGGCAGGCGGTGAAGTGGATCTCCAGCAGAATTGAAGATGAAGGTGTTACCCTATCACAGCTCATCGAACGGGCATCGAGAGAATTCAACCTTTCTCCGATGGAAGAAGAATTCCTCATAAGCTTCTACAAGCAGAGTCAGAAGAAGGAAGAATAGGAAGCGGAACGGATCGTCACGGTGAAAAGACCGTTCGTGACGTATCCCGAAACGATATCCAAAAAACATCATGCGGCGGCCTGTTGTCATGATACGTCTTCGGCATGAAGACAGCATGTTCTCATATCATGCCGGGGAACTCACATATCCGTCAGGATCATTTCCGGTGCAACAGGCATTTCATATATTCTTATTCTTTTCGAACATATTCGTGTATCCACCGATACGGCGACAATAGCGATCTGATATTACCGGGGGATCGACCGGCAGGGAAGAACGGGGGTGAATATCGATTTATCTGTTGACAGCGGATGTGTTTACCAGTAAATATGACCATAGTCAAATTCATTTTAAGCATATAAAATTAAGTCCCGAACCATATCCGTCGCGGAAGACAGTTTTCTCCGAGGAGCATGGGGTCGGGACAGTGAAGCATGCCGCAGGTGATCAAAGGGGGAATCCGATGGGGGGTAATTTCAACAAATTTCTCGAGTTGGATCTTGGCACGGGGAACATCGAGACCAGAAGTATTGACCCGGATTATTTCAGGCAGTATGTGGGGGGAAGCGCCCTGGCGGCCCGCATCTTTTACGACATGTTCGATCCGGAGACAGGCCCTCTCGAACCGGACAGCCCTCTCCTGATCATGGCGGGCCCCCTGGTGGGCACCAATTTTCCCGGCACGTCACGCTTTGTCATCTGCGGTCGCTCACCCCTGACGGGGATCTGGAGCGAATCGGCATCGGGCGGTTTCTTCGGCTTGGAACTCAAGAGGGCCGGATACGACGGGATCATAATCCGCGGGAAATCGTCCCGACCCTGTTTCATCCGGATCGATAATGAGGAGGTGTCCATTCAGGATGCCGGTGAGCTGTGGGGAGCGGACACCTACGAGACGATCGATCGAATTGGTGGAAAGGGCGGTGAGGGAAGACCGTTGAGGGTCATCGCCATCGGGCGGGCCGGTGAAAACGTGGTCAATATGGCCAACATCTGCAATGACAAGGCTCATTATATCGGCCGGACCGGCATGGGCGCCCTCATGGGAAGCAAGAACCTCAAGGCCGTCGCGGTCCGGGGAAGCGGTTCCGTGCCGGTCGCCGACACGGAAGCCTACCGGACGGCCCGGGCGGCGGCCATGGAACACATAAAGGACTCCCTCATGTCCCAGACCTTCCATGAGCTGGGTACGGCGGCGGCCATGGAGCTCGGCATGACCACCGGCGACGTCCCCATCAAGAACTGGTCCGTCGGTGAGGATTACGCCCTGGGTTTCGCCGTGGGAGGAACGGCGCTCGCCTCGCAGCTCGTCAAAAAACGCGCCGCCTGCGCCGCCTGTCCCATCGCCTGCAAGCCCGTCGTGGAGGTCGACGACCCCGTTTACGGCATCCCCGAGGGACCGGGCCCGGAATACGAGACACTGGGCACCTTCGGGACAATGATCATGAACGACAATCTCAACGCCATCGCCAAGGCCAACGACCTGTGCAATCGGCTCGGCCTCGACACCATTTCCTGCGGCGCTACGATCGCCTTCATCATGGAAGTGTATGAAAAAGGACTTCTTTCCCGTCAGGACCTTGACGGCCTCGACCTTACCTGGGGAAACATCGACGCCGCCATCGAGCTCATCGGGAAGATCGCCCGCCGCGAAGGGTTCGGTGACCGAGCAGCCGGAGGAAGCCGGGCGCTGGCCCGGAGTATCGGCGGTGAAGCCCTGGACTGCCTGGTGGAGGTGAAAGGGCTGGAGCTTCCCATGCACGACCCCCGGGGGTTCCACGGCATGGGCCTCGCATACATGAACTCGAACCGCGGTGCCTGTCATCTCCAGCATTCCGCGCAGGCGACCGAACAGGGCATGGTCTCCTGGAACGAGGTGGGCCTCAAGGACGACTACCCCGGCCCCGACAGCACGGGAAAAGCGGAGGTCGTTTACATCAGCGAGAACATCGGACAGATGGCCAATGCCGTCTGCATCTGTCATTTCGTCCACTGGTGCATGACGCTCGCCGACCTCGTCGATGGTCTCAACGCGGTGACCGGCTTTGATTACAGCCTTTCCGGCTTCATGGAAGCGGGAAAACGCGCATGGCTCCTGAAGCGGGCGATCAACAATCTCTACGGCATCACCGCGACGGACGACCGGCTCCCGAAGCGGGTCATGACCCCGCTTTCCGAAGGCGCCTCCCAGGGGATCATTCCCGACATGGAGTTGATGAAGAGGGAATATTATTTGATACGCGGACTCAATGACAACGGCTATCCGACCGTGGAGACACTGGACTCATCGGGTCTGGGATATGTAAAACAACGACTATACCGGCAAGGAGGGTGATCAATGGAACGTTTGAAAGTTTTCAGCGACGAGTGGTGCAACGCCTGGGCAGACAAAATCCGTGAGAGCAAGGATTTTGCCGTTTTTAACAAGGGGTGGGAAGGGGATATCGGATGCGTCATATCGGCCGATCCCAAGGCAAGTGTGCCCGAACCGCAGTACATGTACGTGAATTTTTATGACGGCCAGGTCCTCGATGTTCGGATGGCCGACAAGGAGACCGCCGAAAACTGTAAGTTCGTCATTTCCGGTGAATATATCCGCTGGAAACAGGTCGCCAAGGGTGAACTGGATGCCGTCAAGGCGATGATGCAGGGCAAGCTCAAGCTGAAGGGCAATCTCCCCTACGTGGTGAAATACGTGAAGGGTGTCCAGGAAACCATCAAATGTCTCATCGCTCTTGACAGCCAGTTTCCCGACGATTAGGAGGTGGCCCTCATGTACGAGCAGGACCTCAGCTTCATCTATTTTGCCCCGACAAAGGTGGTGTTCGGCGCGGGTTCGGTATCGGAACTCCCCATGGAAGTCGGCACCCTGGGCTCGAAAGTGCTTCTCGTCACCGACCCGGGCATTATCGCCACCGGCATGGTCGACCAGGTGAAGGATATCCTCGGTGACAGCCTGGTGGGGGTCTTTTCGGACGTGCCCCAGGACACGGGAATGGAGGTGGTCGATGAGGGAGCCCGGTACGGCACGTCAACGGGCGCCGATGTCATCGTCAGCCTCGGCGGGGGCAGCGTCATCGATACCGGAAAGGGGATGTGCATCCTCATGAGAGAAGGAGGGAGCCTGCGTGATTTTCAGGGGATGCAGATGCTCACCCGGCCCCAGATCCCGAACATCGTGATCCCCACCACATCGGGGACCGGTTCCGAGGTAACGTCGGCCGCCGTCGTGCTCGACAAGGAACAGGGACAGAAGATCATCATCTACGAGTATCACATCACCCCCCGGGTGGCGATACTGGACCCGAAAATGACGGAAAAGCTGCCCCCTCACCTGACGGCTTCCACGGGGATGGACGCGCTGACCCACGCGATCGAAAGCTATACGTCCAACAGCAGGAATCCCATTTCGGACGCGGTCGCGCTGCACGCCGTCAGGCTCATCGCGGAGAACCTGCCGCAGGCCGTGGCCGACGGTTCCGACCTCACGGCACGGGGACAGATGCAGGTGGCGGCGCTTTTGGGCGGCTGGGCCTTTTCGAACGCCCTTCTGGGGCTGGTGCACGCCATGGCCCACTCGATCGGCGCGATCCGCGGGGTCCCCCACGGCCTGGCCAACGGCATCATTCTCCCCCATGTCATGCGGTTCAACCTTGATGAAATACCGGCACGGACGGCCGATATCACCGCCGCGCTCGGTATCGCCACCCACGGCATGGACCCTCATGAAGCGGGGGAAATGGGCATCGCGGCGATCGAATCGCTCCAGGACCGCGTTCGTCTTCCGCGAAAACTGAGAGACGCCGGTGTTGAAGAGGGTGATCTGGGAAAGGCGGCCGAACTGGCCATGAGCGACGGTTCGATCGTGTATAACCCGCGGATGGTATTTGAATCCAGCGAGGTTCTCGATGTATTCAGAAAGGCCTACTGAACATGGCTGACAGCATCAGGATAGAGCTGGCGAAGGGGGCCGAAGATGTCGGTCTCGCGGTGATGCTCAAGGACCTTCTGGCCCAGAACCTTGAGCAGAACCCCCACAAGGTGAAGGATTTCATAAAGCTCTCGATATCAGTGGGGATCATCATTTCCGACGCCGATGTGGAACTGACCCTCTCCTTTTCGAAGGGGACCCTGACGATCCACGGGGGCATCGCAGGCGATCCCGGCCTCGTCATAACGGCCGAGGCCGACACCATCATGGACCTCTCAAACCTCACGATCAGGTGGGGCATGCCCTACTACTTCGACGACACAGGGATGCGGGTCCTGAAATGCATGCTGAGCGGACGGCTGAAGGTCCGGGGAATGCTGTTCCACTTCCCGAGCCTGATACTGATCTCCCGGGTCATGTCCGTCCGCTGAGAACGGTCAGAACGGCAGTGAAGAAATAAAGCAGCCACTCGATGAATCATCATCGTGATGATCGCCGCCGCCGGAATCAAAGACGGCCGTGACGGTCCGCGTGCAGTCCACCTCGACCGCCCACGGGTTGGTTTCGACGCGCTGCCCCCCGTACTTTGAATCGTTCCAGTAAGTGAACGTATATCCCTCATCGGGGATCGCCTCCAGGACGACATCTGCATAATAGACGGTGCCGTCCTCCGGCAGCGGCTCCCCGTCAACTTCCACCCATCCCCCGGTGCCGACATACACGGTCAGCATGTTCCGGGCTCAGGCGGCACCGGCCTCCGGGCAGAGGGGAACAGGGAGAGCGAAGAAAAGAGAAACACATACAATCCACACCGCAACAACGAACCGCTTCTTCATGGGATCCCTCCTCGGCATGAGAACTGTTTCAGGAACAGGAGTACCATCTCACATACCGCTGATTCCCGCAATATATTACGGGATCGCTTTTTCATAACGGCTGAGCGCCATGGACAGGGCCGCCTTTGCCCAGTTCAGGGGAACGATCGGCGACGGGAGCAGGTACCGCCGTCCATTGATCTCAACGGTATTGATGCTCTCCGGCGGCAGGAGCGGCGGCACCGCCCGTCCATCGGCGGCAATCAGGGGTTCTCCGCCGGCGCCCGTGCCGGTCAGCTGTCCCAGGGCCCGCTTCAGATGGATCGCGGCCAGATACAGATCCTCCTTTTTCCGGACCGGATCTTCCGTAACGGCGGCGAGATGGAGGCGGGCCAGGACCAGGAGACTGTCGAAGAACCACTGGGCCTCGGTACCGGGCATGAAGTCCTTAAATCGTGCGAGAAAGAGGTCCTGCGATGAGGCATCACCCGTTTCCGTGACCCCCGCCTTCTTCCCGGCCTTCTTCTGTGGCTTGATCCAGTAATTCCCCGATTGATAGCTGTCGTTCACGTACCGGATGGTCCCCGCCGGCCTCTTCAGTGTTTCGATGATGGCAAGGACCTGCCGCAGGTCCCCCTCGGCAAGGCCTTCCAGGGGGGACGGGACGATGAGCGTCACCAGATAGGCATCGGCCCGCCGGAATCGCACATCGCAGGGATCATAATCGGGAGACTCCCCTCCCAGGGCGAGCTGGCGTTTCACCCGTTTTACGCCTCTCTCTATCAACGCCTCCAGACGGTCTTCCCGCCAGGAACCCCGCAGCGGATCAACGGCATCCCGGAGGTACGCATGAAATCGTTCCCGAAACGCCCCGGCCTCGCCGCCGGTGTCACCGGAAACGACCAGGACCTTCCATAACTGGAGGGAGCGGGTCACCAGGCCGATACTGGAGGTGTTCCGGCGGTCGATCTCCTCCCAGGCCCCGGCGTCTTCGAAGGTATCGAAACCAATGGCGTCGAAATAGGCTGGGAATCGGACCAGCGGAGCGAACCGCCCGGGGGTCAGGTCATCGGCGGTCACCAGGCCCACGGTGACGGCGTCCGCCAGGGCGATCAGGAATATCCCGTGGGCGTCGTTCTGCCGGTGGTTCCAGGCCTGTGGTTTCCCATCGATGTATACATCGGCAAGGGACGGTGAATTTCCGTTGAACCGGATATGGGGGACCTTCATCTTGTCAGCGGCATGTTCCGGATGGCTGATGATATCGTCAAACCGGCCGACCTGCTGTTTCGTCGCATAGTAGTCCCAGAGAGCAATCAGGAGTTTCCGTGCATCAGCCCTGCGTCGCGGCTCCTCCCGGAGCGCGAAATAGACCCAGGCCGCGTCACGAACCCAGACCGCGTCATACCCTATCTCGCCGGCGGCACCGCCTGCGGAAGGGTCGGCCGCCCGTGCGAACCCCCGCGGTGTCAGTTGAATATCCAGGGCCGGCGCCAGCCTTTCCTGAATTTCCCCGATCAGCCTCCGGTCAAGGGTTTCGGTGACCCATCCGGCGACGGTGGGATGAAAAACCGTTATGAACTCACCCTCCGGCGCGAGGACACAGCGGCCGGCCCGGTGTTTCGACACATATTTTCTGACTTTCATATAATCCTTTTCCCTTTCCTGATCGGACGCATCATCCCCGAAGGCACCGGTCATACCGAAAATGCCAAGAAGAACCACACAGGCCATACCAAGAAAAAAACGGGGACGCCTTTTCATTCGCTCCTCCCTTCACCACCATCCGTATCGGTCCCTTCCCGCGCACTGTCCACTCCGCCACCGGTTCTTTCATCTTTCTTAAGACCGGCGTCCCAGCGAAAAACCCTGAGGTTCACGCCCAGATCGAGATCGGTCCTCAGTCTCGCGAGTTCCCTTGAGATCCGGGCGTCTTCAGCGTGGGCATGAAGCATCTCACCCGTTTTCCCGGGAACGGTATGGGCAACGGCCAGTATATCTTCGAGCGGGCCGATCTCATTGAGGAGGCGTGCCGCCGTCTTCGGGCCCACGGAGGGGACGCCGGGGATCGCATTCGTCGAATCGCCGGTCAACGCAATGAGATCAACGAACTGTTCAGGGGTAACACCATATTTTTCCCGAACATGCTCATGGTCCAGGGTCCGCTTGTTGAAATGGTCCCTCAGGACGATGCGCTCCGAGAGCAACTGCATGAACATGCGGTCCGTGGACAGGATGACGACCCGGTTGTCGTGCCGTGCCGTTTTCACTGCAAGGGTGGCGATGATATCATCGGCCTCGATGGCCGGAAATCGCAGGCAGGACACGCCGTGCTCCTCAAAGGCGATCTCAAAGAGCCGGAGGTTCGCCCGCAGCGCTCCCGGCATGGGCTCACGGCCCTCCTTATACCGCGGATACACGTCATGACGCCAGCTCCGCTCATCACTGTCGAACACGCAGACGGCATGGGTCGGCCGGCACTCCCTGAGCGCCCGTTCAAGGGACTGCACGGCTGCGGTCAGGGCGCTTTCTGCCTTATCCGGCCCCTCTTCCGCGGGCTGCGCCGCGTAGACGCGCCGGATAAGGTTCAACCCGTCAACCAGCAGGAATGTGATGTCCATACTCACGTACCGGGGAAATATAATTTTCAGTATGATAGGACAAGGGCGGGAAAATTGGAAGGTCTATTCACCGGCGTGAATATGTTTCATTGCCGGAATAATGACAGGGGTATGTATTCCGGCACGGGCATGGAGACCCGCCCGTGCCGGGGCAACCGTATTAGAGGCATATCAGGCTCTGTCGTACGTGAGCCGGGTCAGGGTTTTCCATTACATGACCAGTCCGGCGGTACCGTTCTCCGCCGCGTAGGGAGGAACAACGACGGTGACGCGGGTCCCCACGCCGGGCTCTGATTCGAGCCCCATGCGACCGCCGACCCTTCTGATTTGGTCATGCAGGTCCAGCAGATGGTAGGTCGTTGAGCAGGCCATGAGAGAGTCCCGGTTCGACACATCAAATCCCCTGCCGTCATCCTGGACGCTGATCTCCACGTCCTTTCCATGACGGGCAAGGGAGATCAGGATGTTTCGCGTATCGCCCCGTTCATAGATGTACGACAGCATCTCCCTGACGAAGTCGAACAGGAGATAGTTGATATCCTTACCCGTCTCCAGGGTCCTGCAGCCGCCCCTGACCTCCACGGTGATGCCGCTCTGTTCCCCGCATGTTTCGGCCAGCCACGAAAGCCCCGCCTTGATGGAAGGGAAAAAGTGATTATAGATATTGCTCATTTCCCGAGACCGGTAGCCCTGGTTGAGGTTCAGAACGCCCTCGAACCCCCGGGCTTTTTGTAATGTCTTGAATCGTTCCATGTCATGACACCTCCCTGTGTGCCCTCACGGCACACCATACGTCTATGGTTGCACTTTATCCTTTTTTGAAACAACCGCCATCGGGAGAACCCTGATTCTGGAGGGGGGAATTCCTGATTTTGGGGAGATGGTCAGGGGGGGAATCACGAATCACGTTGCCTTCCCCTGCCGTCTTTGCTACCCTGCCGGCATGACAAGGAGTATTGACAATATTTCCTGACAGTTTACAATAGCAACCTGTTTCACTTTCATGAACACGGACCGGCGGGGTAACCGGTTCCGCACCCAAAGGAGGGTCTCAATGTTTGAAAAAATACTGTTCCCCACTGATTTTTCCGATGTGTCGAAAAAAGCCTTTGAATCCATCAAGCAACTCAAGGGGGCCGGCACCAGGAAAGTGGTCATTCTTCATGTGATCGACAGCAGATTCTTCGAGGCCGTTTCGTGGCACCCCACGAAAGAGATGGCCGAACTGGAAAAGGACATAATCAAGGAAATTTACGGCGACGTGGAATCCATGAAGAATGAGCTGGAACAGATAGGGATCGAGGTCAAGGTCCGTATCGAAACGGGGGTCCCCTTTTCGAAAATACTCAGGGTGGAGGAAGAAGAAAAAGTGACCGCCATGGTCATCGGCTCACACGGCGTGAGCAATATCGAAGAGATGCTGATGGGATCGGTTTCGGAAAAGGTGATACGCAAGGCAAAGAAACCGGTCCTTGTGGTTAAAAGGTAACAAAATTTCATTGCCTCTTGCGACAAGACATATTATAAGCGCTCATCAATAAGCGTATTCGGCTTCTCGTATTGTCATTTTCTGTGTTTCTGTCGCATTTGTGTTCGTTTCAATCAGAGTAACAAGCGAACGGAGGTCACGGGTGTTGTGCAGCCCTTTGAGACCTTCTGTATAAATAGTATCTGCCATGGAGGAAAAAATGTATCAGCTTGAAAAACCGGACAATCTCGTCGAGTTTCTTGAAGGAAGCGTGAAGCGGTTCCCCGACCGGCCGCTCTTCGGGACGAAAAACAAGGCTGGAGTGTATGAATGGGTCACCTACCGTGAGGTCGGCCGGAGGGTGGACAATCTTCGGGGAGGCCTCGCATCGCTGGGAATCAAAAAAGGTGATGCAGTGGGTATCATCGCCAACAACAGGACGGAATGGGGCATCACCGCCTTTGCCGTCTTCGGGCTCAACGCGCGTTTCATTCCCATGTATGAAGCGGAACTGGAACAGATATGGAAATACATCGTCACCGATGCCGCCATAAAGGTGCTTCTCGTTTCAAAGCCCGAGATCTACGAGAGAGTGAAATACTTCCTCAGGGACATACCGACACTGGAACATATGTACCTCATAGAGGGTGACGGCGACGACAGCATGGCCGCGCTGGAGAAGATCGGAGAAAAAAATCCCGTCCCGGCCGTGCATCCCGATCCCGAAGATATCGCCGTTCTCATATACACCTCGGGAACAACGGGCGACCCGAAGGGTGTCCTGCTGTCGCACGGCAACATGACCAGCAATTCCCACGCCGGCCGCAAGAGCTATCACGAGATCAACAATTTCGACGGCGGACGGGTCCTCTCCATCCTGCCCTGGGCGCATTCCTACGCTCAGACAGCGGAATTCTACACGATCATCTATCTCGGCGGCTCGATCGGCATCATGGAAAGTGTGGCCACACTGGCCGCTGATATCGCCACCATCAAACCCGTGTGGCTCGTGGCCGTACCCCGGGTATTCAACAAGATCTATGACGGCCTCTGGACGCGGATGAACGAAGAAGGCGGCCTGGCAAAAAAATTATTTGTCATGGGGGTGGAAAGCGCCAGGAAAAAGCGTGAGCTCGCTGAAAAGGGAGCATCCGACTTCATGACGAACCTGAAGTTCGGCATCGCCGACAAGATCGTCTTCAAAAAGATCCGCGACCGGCTCGGCGGCAGGCTGGAAGGGGTCATGACGGCGAGCGCCGCCATGAACGTGGATATTTCTCACTTCTTTTTCGATATCGGCATTCCCATCTACGATTGTTACGGCATGACCGAGACGTCACCGGCGATCACCATGAACCGTTCCGATGATTACCGCATCGGCAGCGTGGGAAAAGCGATCGAAAAGGTAACGGTCGTCATCGATCCATCGGTCGTTGAAGAAGGCGCGACGGACGGAGAGATCATTGCCTACGGCCCAAATGTCATGAAGGGCTATCACAACAAACCGGAGCAGACCCGGGAGGTCATGACCGAAGACGGCGGCGTCAGGACAGGCGACCGGGGCCGCCTCGACAAGGACGGGTTCCTTTACATAACGGGTCGGATCAAGGAGCAATACAAGCTCGAGAATGGCAAGTTCGTCTTCCCCGCTTCGCTGGAAGAAGATATCCGGCTCGTTACATACGTGGAAAATGCCATGGTCTTTGGAGAGAACAAGCCCTATAATATCTGCCTTATCGTCCCGGATTTTGTGGTACTGAGAAAATACGCCGAGAAGAATGGCCTGCCCACCGATCCGGAGGAAATGATCAGGAATCGGCAGATAACGGACATGATATCCTCTGAGATCATGAAATCCCTCAGTGGGAAGTACGGCGGGTACGAGATACCGAAGAAATTCGTCTACATAACGGACAATTTCACGCTCGAGAACGGCATGCTCACCCAGACGCTGAAGTTGAAACGGCGTGCCGTGGTGACCAAGTACCAGCCGGTGATCGATTCTCAATACAAAGGGTAGAAAGATGTGAGGAAAACGCAACGGAAGGAGCACGGATCATGATCTACAATGAAGAATTTGAAACCCTCCCCCGGGAAGCCCTTGAAGCTCTTCAGCTCAAACGCCTGAAAAACGTCGTCGAGCGCGTCTATCACACGGTCGGATTTTACCGCAAGGCCTTCGACAATGCCGGCGTGACCCCCGATAACATCGAAACCCTTGAAGATATCAGGAAACTGCCCTTTACCACGAAACAGGACCTGAAAGACAACTACCCCTTCGGCATGTTCGCGGTACCGATGAGCAACGTGGTCCGTCTCCATGCCTCGTCGGGGACGACGGGCAAACCGACCGTGGTGGGTTACACCCAGCGGGACATAGAGACCTGGTCCCGGCTCATGGCACGCTCCTTCGTGGCCGCGGGCCTGACAAAGAACGACATCATACACAATGCTTACGGCTACGGGCTCTTTACAGGCGGCCTCGGGGCCCACTACGGCGCGGAGCTTCTCGGTGCGAGCGTTATCCCCATGTCGGGAGGCAGCACCAAAAAACAGCTACTGATCCTTCAGGATTTCGGGCCGACGGCGATCTGCTGCACCCCCTCCTACGCCCTTTACCTTGCCGAGCAGGGTGAGGAAATGGGGCTCGACATGAAGTCCCTCAACCTCAGGGTCGGCGTTCTCGGCGCCGAACCCTGGAGCGAAAAGATGCGCCGGGAAATAGAGAACCGGCTGGAGATCCTGGCGCTCAATATTTACGGCCTGTCCGAGATCATCGGGCCCGGCGTCGCCATGGAGTGCGCGGAAGGGCGGAACGGCATGCACATCTTTGAAGATCATTTCATCGTCGAGTGTGTCGATCCCGTGACCGGGGAAACCCTTCCCTACGGCGAAGAGGGGGAACTGGTCTTCACGACGCTCACGAAAGAGGCCTTTCCGCTGGTCCGGTACCGCACACGGGACCTCTCCCGGCTTATCCATGAGCCCTGCCGGTGCGGCAGGACGATGCTCAGGATGGCCCGTATCTCGGGGCGAAGCGACGACATGCTGGTGATACGCGGCGTCAATGTCTTTCCCTCGCAGATCGAAAGCGTGCTTCTGGGTATCGAAGGGCTGGAACCGCATTATCAGCTCATAGTTGACCGGCAGGACAAGCTCGACACCCTCGAAATACAGGTGGAGGTCGGGGAAGCCCTCTTTTCCGACGAGGTCCGGTCCCTTCAGCAGCTTGAACGACGCATATCCAAAGATATCAAGGATTATTTAGGTGTTACAGCAGCGGTGAAACTGGTGGGTCCGAAAAGTCTCCAGCGATACGAAGGAAAGGCGGAACGGGTCATCGACAAACGCACCAACGTGTTCAACCACTCATAGGAGGTTGCCCATGAAAGTCAACCAGATATCCATCTTTCTCGAAAACAGGCCGGGCACGCTCGAATATGCCACGAGGGTGCTCAAGGAGGCGGGCATCAACATACGCGCCCTGTCTTTGGCCGACACCTCCGATTTCGGCATACTGAGGCTCATTGTCAACAACATCGACGTTGCGGAAAAGGCGCTTCAGGAGAAAGGGTTCACCGTGCGCAGAACGTCGGTGGTGGCCGTGGAAATTCCCGACCGTCCGGGCGGCCTGCACGGAATCGTTGAGGCAATATCCCGGAAGGGGGTCAATATCGAGTACACCTATGCCTTCGTGGAGCGAAGCGGCGAAAACGCCATCATCATATTCCGGTTCGACAAGACGGAGGAGGCCATCGAAGCGCTCATGGAAAGCGGTTTCACAGTCCTGCCAGGTGAGAAGCTGTATAAACTGTAAATATGGATTGAAGGATTACGGATTACGGATTACGGTGCTCCGGTGAGATTGCCGCGCCGCTTCGTGGCTTGCAATGACGTCAAAACGGATGTAGTTCGCCGATTTATCGGCGTCTTTCATCCTTCTTCGTGTCAGTCCCCAAAAACGCCCGATACATCGGGCAACTACAAAAACGGTTCCCGAATCCCGTTTCACGATTCCCCGGTCCCGAGGAACCCGATCGACCGCAGGAGCTTGACGGTGTTTTTTGATATGGGGACCGTGAGCACTTCATCGGGCGCGAACCACCGGGCCTCCAGGGCGTCGTCGGCCCCCTGCGGTTCACCTGACCGGTAGTGCGCCATCAGATCGATGATGACGTAATGGAACCGGATCCGGCCATCCGGGTCTCTTTCAATAAAATCAAAAGAATATATAGGCTCCCCCGCTTCGATGATGATGCCCGTCTCTTCCTGTATCTCCCGTTCGGCCGCCTGGGCGAGCGATTCACCGAGGTTCAGGCCGCCGCCCGGAATGGCCCACAATCCCCTGCTGGGAGGCACCCCCCGCCGCACCAGAAGCACCCTGCCATCCTCTATGACCACGGCTCCGACACCCACCCGGGGCATATCGGGATATTCGTTTTTCCGGGACAACCCCTTTTCTCCTTTCACCTTCACCGACGGGCCGCGGCTTCCCCGATCTACAGGAGAGCGGACGCGTCAAGCATGAACTTGCCGACCATTGTTTCGTACGATTCGGGTTCACCGTTGAAGACCCGCTCGATGAATCTGACGTTCCCGCCGTGCTCGACGAAAATGACCGTCGAGGACCGTGTACCGTACCCCTCGGTCCTGACGAAAACGGAAGAAAGGATCCGCTCCCATACAAGACCCACGCCCGTATCGGGAAGGTCCGCATCAGCCGGTTTCGACCGGTCGGCAAGGATGTGGAAGATATCCTCCGGAGACGGTTCTTCACCGCCGGCCATCACCCGGTCAAGCCGTTCCCTGGCAAGCCGCACCTTCGGCCAGGGCGTATCGAGAAAGTGATTGCTCAGGCCGTAGGAACCCGGCCGCAGTTGCGTGACCGAATCCTTCAGATTCGAAAAATAGAAGAAGCCTTCCCTGTTCCCCACTATGATGTTGTACCCGCTGTACCGGTCCGACCGGGCCTTCAGGCGCTCAAGACAGGAAAGCGGATGTTCATCGCCGCAGAGGAAGTCCCGTACCAGGAGCCCCCGTGAGGGCGCCTCCTTTTTCAATCGCGCCAGGTCCCGCACATTGGTCAGCGCCGCGAATCGCCCCCCCGTGGTCATGCCGAGCCAGGTGCCCCCCTCCCTGAGGTCCCGTCCGGCGAACACCCCGGGGTGGTCGGGCCAGAATCCCGCCGGGGCCGACGGCCGTTCATAGAGCTCGTCCCGGTTGGCGGCGACGATCAGGCTGTAGCGTGGATGCGATCTATATGAAATATACAGAATACACACGGTTGTTCTTTCTCCCTGTCGCTCGATCTATCCTCTCATTCTCCGTTCCACTCTGCCAGAGGGCCTACTCCCTTTTTCAAAAGAGAACAAAACCACAGGAGAACTAGGCCAGCTTCTTTTTAACCTCCTCGATAATGCCCGCCATGGTGTCACCGGCGCCCTCGTTGATAAGGACATCGGCACGGTGGTCATAGGGAGTAGGTCCGATATTGATGATGACCAGCGGCGCCCCGGCGTCCTGGGCATAGGAAGGGATAAAGGCCGCCGGCTGGACCACGAGCGAGGAACCGACCACGATAAAGAGATCACAGGTTCGCGTGTGGTATATGGCGGCGTCCACTGTATCGGCCGGAAGGGCCTCGCCGAAAAAGACCACGTCCGGTTTCAGAATACCGCTGCATGTCGCGCAATCCGGTTCGGCGACCCCCGATCTCAGGAGCTCTCTGACCTGGTCCATTGAATACCGCTCGCCGCAATCAACACAACGGGCCCAGAGCATGTTGCCGTGCAGCTCAAAGACGCTGTCGCGGGAATTCCCCGCCCGCTGATGAAGGTCATCGATGTTCTGGGTGATGACGCAACTGAGCTTCCCCAGTTTCTCCAGCTCGACGATGGCACGGTGCGCCCTGTTCGGCTGCACGTCCTGAAACAACCCTTCCTCGATGAGGATCTTCCACTGCTTTCGCCGCGTATCGGCGCTGGTCATGAACTTGTGTATCGTGAAATCATCGGGGTCAAAGCGCGTCCAGATCCCGCCGGGACTTCTGAAATCAGGGATCCCCGACTCCGTGCTGACCCCGGCGCCGGTAAAGACCACGATACGTTCCGACCGCACTATCATATCAGCGACCGCTCGAATCTTCGATCCCACGTCGTTCCCCATTCCAGGCCCCCCTTGAGATATTTGGGAGTCCTATATCACAAAACCGTGCGGGGACACAGGAACTTTTTCCCGTACCGGAAAGATCAGTGAAATTTGATATTAATCGGAAATAAGGATAGAGTACTCGAATACCTGCTGAGAGGAAACAACCCGCGAACATGTCCGATGCCCGTTTTTCCATACCCTTTGCCGTCACCATGCTGGGGATCTCCCATGTCATCACCCAGGTCACGGTGATCCGGGAATTCATCAACGTGTTCACGGGCAATGAGATCGTTATCGGCATCCTCCTCGCTCTCTGGCTTCTCCTCAGCGGCCTCGGCGCCTGGATTGGAAAAGCCTTCAGGACCACTTCTTCACAGATGCTCGTCTTTCGCGCCTCCCTGTTTCTGGCTGCCTTTCTCCCGATCCTGCACATCATCGCCATCCGTTCTCTCAGGGACATCCTCTTCGTCAGGGGAGAACTGCCCGGCGTGGGCCCCCTGATCATATGGGCGGCGATCCTGCTTCTCCCTTACTGTGTCATCACGGGCGGGCTGCTCACGATTGCGTGCAGCATCACACCCGTGAAGGGCCTGCAGTCACGGAGTATCGGCGAGGTGTATTACTTCGACAACATCGGAGATATCGCCGGAGGATTGCTGTTCACCTTCGTCCTTGTCCATTTCTTTCAGAACCTTGGAATTCTCTATGTGCCGGCCCTGCTCTGCCTCGCTGCCTTCGCCCTGCTTCCGCCGGTTCGGCCGGGCAGCAGAGCGGGCGCCGCGATGGGCCTTGCCGGCATGGTTCTCGTGGTCGTCTTCTTTCTTCTTTCCCTGGACCGGCTGTCGATCCAGTGGCTCTATCCAGAGCAGAGGATCATCGACTACGCCGAATCCCCTTACGGACGGCTGGTGGTGACAAAGAACCGCGACCAGGTATCGTTCTTCGAAAACGGGGAACACCTCTTTTCGACCCCCAATATTCTGGACGCCGAGGAACTGGTCCACTTCGCCCTTCCCCAGCTCGAACGGGTCCGTTCGGTCCTGCTTATCTCGGGTGGTATGGGGGGCACCATAGAAGAGATCATGAAATACGATCCGCAGCAGATCGATTACGTGGAACTTGACCCCGCCGTCATCAAAGCGGGCATGGCGTATCTCGACCGTGATTTTCCACCGTCCGTCAAGATACATCCCGGCGACGGCAGAAAATTCATCGAGGACAGCCGGCGCACTTACGATGCGCTCATCATGGACCTCCCGGACCCGGTGTCACTTCAGATCAACCGCTTTTACACGGTGGATTTCTTCAGAACGGCCCGCTCGATCATCCGTCCCGGCGGCATCGTCTGTTTCGCCGTCACCGGGGCCGAAAACTATATCAGCCCCGAGCAGGCGGACCTGCTTTCGACGCTTTGCAATTCGCTCGAACGGGTCTTTGAGTTCGTCCTCATCATTCCCGGCGAGCGGAACATATTCATCGCCGCAGACCGTCCCCTGTCCGCCGGGGTGGGGCCGCTCCTGGCGGCGCGGAATATCGAGACCGTCTTTATCAACGATAACTACCTGCAGGGCCGGGTAACCCCGGAACGAACCGCCTTTCTCCGGGAAAGCCTCCATGAAGAAGCACCGGTGAACCATGATTTCCGTCCCGCCGCCTACCTCTCGGCGATACGCGTCTGGCTTAGCAGGTTCCAGGAAGATTACCGGTACCCGATCATTGCCGTCTCGATCTTCATGCTCATCTATTTCATTACGATCGACCTCATAGGGAAGACTATCTTTTTTTCGGGCCTGACCGCTTCATCCATGGAGGTCATCATCCTGCTGACCTTTCAGATAGTCCAGGGCAGTCTCTACCGGGCGATAGGACTGATCATCGCCGCCTTCATGGCCGGCCTCGCCGTAGGAAGTTACACGGCGAACCGGGCACCCGCCGCGGGACGGAGGGCTCTTGTAACGATCGAGCTTGCCGCGGTGCTGTACCTGGTCCTTTTCGCGACCCTGCCGGCCGGCTTGTCGTTCCTGCCGGGACCATTCACACTGACACTTTTCGCTTTCGTCGCCGGCGCTCTCACGGGAGCTGAATTCCCCATAGCCGGAAGGATCACCTACTCGACACCGCCCGTGACGGCAGGGTCCCTGTATGCCGCGGACCTTTTTGGAGGCAGTTGCGGTGCCTTCGCGACGACGCTCTTTCTGATACCCCTCTGGGGTGTCATGAACACCTGCCTGTTTTTGGCGGGCTGCAAGATATTGATTGTGGCGGCCCTCCTTGCTACAATGCGCGGACGAAGGTAATTCACCGAGAGGCACGCACAGCATGGGATTTCCCCTTGATGCATCATACTCCCTGAGCCGCCGGGCGCTGCTCCGGGCGGGACTGGCCGGAGCGCTGACACTGTCGCCCCTCGAGATCCTTGCGAAAAATCTCTTCGCCGGCGAAAAGAACGTCAAGACCATCACCCTCGACGACGCCCCGGAACACCTCTGGAAGTGGTCCCGCGAGGTCTACTATTGGGAAAAGCTCGAGTCGGGATATGTCCGGTGCCTGACCTGTCCCAACACCTGTCTCCTTCCCCCCGACGCCCGCAGCCGATGCAGATCACACGTGAACAAGGGGGGAACGCTCTACACCCTGGTATATGGAAATCCCTGCGCCGTTCATATCGATCCCATTGAAAAAAAACCACTCTATCATTTTCTTCCCGAAACAACGGCATTTTCCGTGGCCGCAACGGGATGCAGCTTCCACTGCCTGAATTGCCAGAACTGGGAAATATCGCAGGTAAAGCCGGAGCAGGTCAGGTTCGTCGAGATGTTCCCCGCGGCGGTCATTCGCAACGCCCGCGAGGCGGGCTGTCGCTCCATCGCCTATACCTACGCCGAGGCAACCACCTTTTTCGAGTACATGATCGATACCTGCCGGGCCGCCCGCGAAGCAGGGGTCAGGAACGTCTGGGTTACGAACGGGTACATCAATGAGAAACCCCTTCGGGAGCTCTGCGGCTGCCTTGACGGTGCCAATGTGGATGTCAAGAGTTTTTCCGAATCCACTTACGCCAGCCTCAACGCGGGGCGGCTGGCGCCGGTCCTCAGGACCCTCGAAATACTGAAGGACCGGGGGGTCTGGTTTGAAATGACAGCCCTGATCGTTCCCACCTATACGGACGATCCGGACATGGTCAAAAAGATGTGTCACTGGATCCTGGAACACCTGGGGCCCGATCATCCCCTTCACTTTTCCCGGTTCTTTCCCCGGTACAAGCTGACCCACCTGGCACCGACACCCGTGTCGTTCCTTGAGGAATCACGAAGGACGGCGATGAGCATGGGTCTTCACTATGTGTACGTGGGGAATGTTCCGCCGGGGGAATCAAGCAACACTTACTGTCCCGGCTGCAAGACCCTTCTCATCGAGCGGGTCGGGTACACCATAACGAAAAACCGGATTACGAAGGGCACCTGTCCGGACTGCGGGGAAAAGATCGCCGGCCTCTGGAGTTGACGGGCCGCCGTTCATATCCCTTTTCAAGAACAGGCTTTCGAGCCCCGGTCACTTGAAGCCGTATTTCTTCAATTTGTACCGCAGTGCCCGCTCCGTTATCCCCAGGATACGGGCCGCCCGTGACTGGTTGTCCCCCGCCTCATCGAGGGCACGGCGGATCATGGCGTGTTCAAGCCGTTCGATGGAATCCTTCAGGGTGTCCCCCCGGCGGCCCCGTTCCGGGCCTCGTGTCCGTATCTCGGTAAAGGGGAGGTCCTGTATGGAAATGATGGGGTCCCGGGCTATCACCGCGGCCCGTTCGATGATATTTTCCAGTTCCCGCACGTTGCCGGGATAATCGTACTTGAGCAGCAGGTCCATTGCTTCGCTGCTGATCCCCTGGATCTCCTTTTCGTTCTCGGAAGAAAAGCGGTCGATGAAGTGCTCTACAAGGAGGGGGATATCCTCTTTGCGCTCGCGCAGGGGCGGGATATCCATGACCACGACGTTGAGACGATAGAAAAGGTCGTCCCGGAACGTGCCGCTTTTCACCCGTTCCTCGAGGTTACGGTTTGTGGCGGAAATGATCCGCACATCGGACCTGATCGTCTGATTTCCACCCAGGCGCTGGAACTCCCGTTCCTGGAGAAACCGCAGCAACTTCACCTGCACCGGCTGCGAAAGTTCCCCGACTTCATCGAGAAAGAGCGAACCGCCGTCGGCTTCCTCGAATCTCCCGATGCGCCGGTGTGCGGCCCCCGTGAAGGCCCCCCTTTCATGACCGAAGAGCTCGCTTTCGAGGAGCGTTTCCGGGAGGGCGCTGCAGTTGACCACCATGAGGGGTTTCCCCGAACGGGGGCTCGTGGCATGAATCAGACGCGCGAACAACTCCTTTCCCGTTCCGCTCTCGCCCTGGATCAGGACGGTCGCGCGGCTCGAAGCTATCCGCCCGGCCATGTTGACCAGTTCCTGCATCCGGGGACTCTCATAGATGATCCGGTCCGTGAAAAGTCCCTTCTTCCAGAGTTTCTCCCGAAGGATCTCGTTTTCCCTGACGAGAACGCGCCGTTCCGAAATGCGGTTGATCAGGATCAGGAGCTCCTCGAGATCAACGGGCTTGGTAATATAGTCAACGGCCCCCGCTTTCATGGCATCCACGGCCGTTTCGATGGTCCCGTACGCCGTCATCATCACGATGTCGATCTCCGGATTGATGCCCTTGACCTTCCTGAGCACTCCCAGGCCGTCGAGGCCCGGCATTTTATAATCAAGGAGGATCAGATCGAAATGGCCGTCCATGATCCGGCTCACCGCCTCATCCCCGCTTCCGGCCTCCGCAACGTCATGGCCTTCCTGTTCGAGAAAATCACGCAGCATTTCCCGTTGCGTCTCGCCGTCTTCCGCTATCAGAATGTTCAACCGTTTCGCCATAGGGAATCCCCTTCCGAACAAATTCACGCAGCCTGAACGGGCAGCAGGATCTCAACGGTCGTGCCCGCGTTAATGGCACTGGTTATCCTGATCTCTCCCTGGTGCCCGCGAATGATCTCGTGGGCCAGGGGCAGCCCCAGCCCCAGCCCTTTTTCCTTTGTCGTAAATTCCGGACTGAACGCCTTTTCGAGTTCCTCCGCCGTCAGCCCCGTTCCTGTATCCGATATCCTGATACGGACCCGATCCTTTCCGTCAGGCTCGATATTCACCGTTATCACGCCCTCACCGGGAATCGATTCCATGGCGTTCTTGAAGAGATTGAAGAGAGCCTGCTTCATCTTGTCCATGTCCATGGCGACCATGGCATTATCGTCGTTCATCTGGGTCCGTATGACGATCCCCCGAGTCTTCGCTTCATCCTCCATGAGATCGAGTGTCTTCTGGATGACAAAGGCGATGGAGTGATCGCTGAGCTCCAGGCGGCGGCTTTTGAAAAACGTGGCGAATTCCTCGACGATGCCGTTCAGTCTCCTGATCTCATCACGAACGATTCCCGTGATCCGGTAAAATCCTTTTTGCCGGTCCTCGTCGCCGGGAACATACTCGCGCTGGATCCGCTGGCTGGCCATGCTGATCGCATTGAGGGGATTGCGGATCTCGTGGGCAAGCCCTGCCGCCAGTTGGCCCAGGGCCGAGAGGCGCTCCGCCTGCCGGAGCCGTGTTTCCATCTCCTCCACCCGCGCCGCGTGGCGTTTCTGATTTCGATAGAGGGCCCAAGTGGAAAGGACGCCGATCACCATGATGAATATCATGGAAGTGATCATCCGGTTCCGGTTCTCGGCGAGGATCATGTCGCTCCGCTCCCGGTCAAGGCCCAAGCGCGCAAAGGCGACCATGCCGCCATCCTCGATGCTCAAGGGAAGGATAATCTCGAGCAACCGCCGGTCGCGGAAAAGGATCTTCCGGCTTGCCTTCGGCAGTTTTCCCGTCAGCACGTCAAGAGACACCGGATCAAGCACTTCCACATTCTCGGGAACGTCGCCGGCACGGCCGATGACCTTTCCCTGCCCGTCCATGACGAGCAGAAAGGAGAGACCCTGCCCCCATCCCACTTCATCGATGGCCTTTCTGATGGCGATCTTCGTGCTCCAGTACCGAAGCCCCTTGTCATCAAGGGCGATAACGATCGTTCCACTCCCATCCTTTCGCCGCAGGGCAATATATCCCACTTCGTCAAGTTCTCCGAACCGGTTGAAGAGATTGATATTGACCTCGTCGCGGAGGATGTCCCCGCCAACGGCAGAGGAGGGCGCGATATCTTCCAGGAACTCCCGGCTCTTGAACAGTATTTTCCCTTCTTCGTCAAGAACGGCGATCAGCCAGAGATTCTCCCTCCTGGCGATCTCAATCAGGTCCTTTTCCTTCAGGAGTTCCTGTTTCCAGCGGAGATCGATCTCACGGGCGAGCGCCACGAGGTTCTTCACCAGGGATTCCTGCGGCGAAAAGGCCTTGTCACTGAGGGGGACAAAGGCGTCCTCGTCGCCCTGGTCCTCTTTCAGGGTTTGATAGAGATAGCTCAGGTTTTCCTTCGCCACGTTCTCGATGGTCGACACGATATCGATCCCCCGGTTCTCCATGATGCCCACCAGGGACTTGTCAAGGCGCCCCAGGTCCATGAGCCCCATGAACAATATGAGGATAATAAATATCACCATGACCAGGGCCACCGTCAGGGGCTGCAGCAGATTTTTCATCCGCCCCGGCGATTCCCCGTCACGGAATACTATGTTCCGGTCACCCTTCATTTCCACTCCCTTTTCAGGGTGGAATCCTGATCGATACACCACACCCGTACCTGCTGGGGTGTCAATACATGTCTGATCTCGATCTGATACTCGAGGACCAATTCCTCGAACCGCGCGTTCAGCAACTCGATGTCCCGACCTTTCTCCCGGATCGTTTCAACATCAGCGGCGGGATCGTTCAGAATCGCCGTCAGTTCTATGCGTTTTGCCAGGAGCTGTTCCCGCAGGCAGAACAATTTTTCCCGATATTTCTCCCGCACGCATTCAATAGCCCTGCTTTGCTCGCTGCCCAGCTCCATCTCACCCAGGGGGACGCACTTTTTCTCGACAACTTTCGGATACTCCCGGGCGGCATCGCCCGTTGACTCCTGAGCACATAAAAAAGGGGGATACAAGAGAAAAAGAGAAAGAAAAATAACCGTCGTGATGATGTGTTTCATCGGAATGACCACCTGGAAAAGCCATGACGGCTCGGTTTTTGCGTGATCTTTTTTTGCAGGTACCATATCACACTTTGCTTAATTACAATAGGTTGAAAAAAGAGAGGATTATGCCACGAAGGGGAACGAGTTCGACAATTTTGTCGAGCCTGCCGGGACTCTGTGGTAACCATGCAAGTATTTGCTATTATTGATATTAAAGCAAACCGACCGCACCGGTTCGACCTTTTTTTCCGGTATGTTCGGGGCGGCGGTCACGGTCCTGCCAATAAATAGCAGTCCTTTCAAATGGTTAATAAAATCATATACCCTGGCACGGATAATGCATCATTATATAATGCCGTAAGCCAGAACCTTCCTCCTAAGTATCTGGCTTAAACCCGAGAGCCGGCCGATCATTCAAATTGTCTCCGCACGAACAGTGCGTGGAGCGGAAGATGTGAACGCCAGAACCAGCCGACGAACAAACATGGAGTTCATATTCTTCTCCGACGGAACCGAATAAGGATGATTGGCCGGTTATAAAACCTCCAAGGGGAGGCTCAAAGCCTCCCCTTCCCTGTTTCTGATCCCCTGAAAAATACGGACCCCAAGCGGTCGGACAGCTTCGCAAAAGCTCCATCTTAAATAATCCAAAATAATCTTGACAGGGCCGGACAGGGCGGTTAAAGAATACGACATTTGCAGGGCTGCGTTCAGAGGTAAAATTGAGACGATCACACATTCACTCAGGGGAATCGAGACCATCACGCTAAAAAAGGAGACATCAATGAAAACGAGGATCACAGAGAGTTTCGGCATTAAATATCCTATCATGCTCTCCGGTATGAGCTGGATCAGTGTGCCGGAAATGGTGGCCGCCGTGTCCAACGCGGGCGGTCTGGGCCTCCTGGCGACAGGAGTGTTAAAAGCAAATGAAACGCGTGAGGCTATCAAGAAAATACGAAAGCTGACCGACAAGCCTTTCGGTGCTAACGCCACCCTTCTCTTTCCCGGTGCCAAAGAAAACGCCAAGATCCTTCTGGAGGAAAAAGTGCCGGTGATCAATTTTTCCCTCGGCAAGGGGGACTGGATCGCCGAGGCGGCCCATAAATACGGCGGAAAGGTGATCGCTACCGTCGTCACCGAAAAACATGCCATGGCCGCGGAGAAACAGGGTTGTGACGGTCTTGTCGTAACGGGCCATGAAGCGGCGGCTCACGGAGGCGATGCCACATCGCTCGTCCTGGTTCCCACCATTGCCGATGTGGTCAATATCCCCATAATCGCCGCCGGCGGTTTTGCCGATGGAAGGGGACTGGCTGCGGCCCTTGCCCTGGGTGCCGACGGGATCTCCATGGGAACCCGGCTGATGTCGACGAAGGAAAGCCCCCTGCATGAAAACTACAAAAAGCTTGCCGTTGAAAAGGGAGCCGACGACACCATTTACGGTCCCTATTTCGATGGACTCGGGTGTCGTTCACTGAAAACACCGGCAGCGATCAAGGCATACCGGAAGGGGCCCCTCGGCCTGCCGAATTTCTTCACCGCGCTGCCGAATTCGAAGCGGATCGCATCGATGCTCGGGTTACCCTACTTAAAGGTTTTCCTGGGTATCCTTTTCGCCGGCCCGAAGATCAGCATCCAGCTTGCCTACATGGCGAACGCCTTCAAGGCGATCTCCCTGGCCACCGAGGACGGCGACATAAAGAGAGGTGTCCTTACCGTCGGGCAGTCCACGGGACTCGTTCACGACATCCCCACCGTGGCGGAAGTCATCGAGCGGGTCGTCAAGGAAGCCGAAGAAGTGCAGGCGAAGGTATCGAAAACGATCACCGCCTAACTCATCTCAACCGTTCCAGAAAAAAATTCAGGGGCGCTCATCGGGCGCCCCTTTTGTTTTCCATTCATCAGGTTCAACGGCACCGGGGGGTCACTCCTCCTGTTTCCTGTTGAAGAGCGGTTCGATATATTCCCTTCCCGGTATCAGCTTCAGGGGATCCGTCAGGATATCGATGGGAACCTCGAGAGCTCTGTTGATGATGCCCACGAGGGGTTTTGAGATCGTGGCGACCGGGGCGGGGGCGACCTCGGGATTGTCAAAATCGCCGGTCATCTTGAGATAGACGACCAGAAGTCTTCCATCGGCACCGGTGATGATCCGTCCCACCAGGGGTATCAGATTTATCGTCCGATCCAGGGTCTCCAGCGGTTTCACACCGACGACGGCATCGATCGTTTTCTTCTTCATGGAATAGGAACCCAGCGCCGACATCTGGAGTGAATTGCTGTCGAAGTAAAAATCGTCGAACCCTATGATCCCGTCCTTGATATCGAAGGTGGACGTGATCCTGGTGTAGGGGAACCCCTGGTTCAGGAGATCGAGCTCTCCGGTCCGGTAGATCTTGTATACATTCAGAACTGAAAATATCTTTGAGATGACCGAATATTTCATTATCCGGCCGTTCTTTGCCTTGAACTTCAGCGTGCCATTGAGGGAATCGGCCTTCCCCTGGATATGGCCTTCGCAGTTCATCAGCCCGTCGATCGTCGTGGTATCCGGGGAAAAGGCCTGCAGGAAATCTTTGATATTCGCGTTCTGGATAAAGATCGTCAGGTCTATCTCCGGCGACTGCCCCTCCGCAAGGAAGAGGGAACCGGCGGCACTCCCCGAGGGAACCCGCATGACAGCATCATCGAATCGAAGTGTTTCATTTTCCAGGGTCATCCGAGCCGTCGCCTCCTCAACGGGAAAACCATACAGGGAAATGCGATTCACCGTCAGGTCCGCCTCAGCCGTAAAATCGCCCGGAAGTTCAAGGGCTTGAGCTTCACCCGCTTTCAGGATGATATCATCAATGTACAGGCTCCCGGCAAAGTGCATCGGTTTCGCCAGGGCAAGGGTCCCCGCCGCGACAAGGTCCATCTCACCGTACCCGACGCTGAGTTCCTCGGTTGATACGGAATCGCCCGCCATCCGAAGGGCGCCGTTGATCGTCAGGGGGGTTTCCTTATAAATGACGGAAACGTCATTACAGGTCATATCCCCGGTAAGGGTCACCCTGTCGTTCCAGGTCGCCGTGAAATCACCTTCAACCAGCCCCTGCATTGTCTTTTCACTGCCGAGCAACAACCGGGTCTTGACTCGGGCAAGATCGAGGACACCGTCGATATAGGCCTTTCCTTCCGATTCCGTCAACACCGCCGTTACACTGATATCCCCGGGGTACATCGTAAAATTCATGTCCGGTATGTCAACGGTGACCTCCGGCCAGAGAGAGGCCCGTACCGTCCCGGTACCGTCAATGACACCCTGCACCGGTTCATAGGGGATGCCATTCAACTCAATGCCACCCATGGAAAGGCGCACCGATGCCTCAATGTCGGAGCCGTCGCCGGCCCCCTCCATCTCAAGCACCGTGTTGTCGATGAACCGGAAGTGTTCAAGCGGATAGAAGCGGGCCGTTTTCAGATGAAACCGGTACGAGTCGGACACAAGGAAATCATCGAAAACAAGTTTCAGATAATCCAGGGGAATGTCGTTCACATATCCGCTCGATTCGACCGTCAGGGGGTCGGCGAGCTCCGGTTTTTTCAGGGTGGCGTCAAGCCCCCGTATCGCCACGCCCTCCAGGGAAAACGCGCACCCGCTGAGGGTGATCTCCCCCTTGACCCGTGTCGGCTCATCGGAGGGCGTTGGGGAAACCACATGATACTGTGCCCGGATCCGCCCGTTCGCGACATCACCCACGGGAGCCAGGATATCGTGCAGGAACTGCTCTGTCATCGCCGCCCGCCAGGTATCAACATAGTCACCGAGCGCCATGTCTACATCGACATCGACGGTAATGGTCATCACGTCCTTGTGGATATCCACGAAGGCGAAATCGATCTGCTGTACCTGTGATCCTCCCATCCATCCGGAGAGGTTTCTGAAGGCGATGGTGCCATTTGAAAAACTTCCCGTTCCCGTGACGTCACGGATACGCTCGAGACTGAACCCGGAACCGAAACTCTGGCCGTGCAATTCCTGTTCGATGGACAGGTTGTGGTAATAGGTTTCGCCCCGGGTCAGATCACCAACCTTCCCCCGGTAGCGGATCGACGCGAAACGGGTGGTCCCGTCACGGATCTGCTTCGTCAGGAGAAGATCAAGCCATGCGGGGAAAAGGTCCGTGGGGATAAGTTCGACCACCGGCTCGTATTCGAACTCGCTCGACTCCAGATCCACCGACAGATACCCTTCGTCTCCATTCTCGGGATCATCCGGTTCCGTTATGGCACCGCTCCCTCTGATCTCGATCAGCGGGGTCTTCAGGGCTATTGTATCGATAGCGAGCGTCCCGCCCCGCTCATTCATATCGAAGAGGACAAGGACATCGTCGATCCTTCGGCCGCACCAGGGAAGCAGGATATCGTGACCGGTCCCCTTGAAAATCACTCCTGTCCGCCCGCCGCCGACATCAAACACAAGGTAGATGTTCGAGCTGCCCGCCGCCCGGTTGGATACCTGGTCAAGCCGGGCGTCCTGAAGGGTCACACTTCCCTTCCAGGCATCGAAGACATGCCAGGCATTGACGCGGGCGGCACCGCCCAGGGCCTTCATGGTCAGGTTCAGTTCGTCTTCGTCGATATGGCCGCCTACATCATTAAAATCAAGATGATAGGCATCGTCCACCAGCCTGAGGGACAGTCCGCGAATATCGATATCGGGAATATAGACGGTTTCTTCGAGCATGAAGGCCACAAATTCGTCAAAGGGGAGGTCGGCACGGGAATCCTCGATCCTGATGGAGACGGCCCCGGGCCGTCCCAGGAAGAAACGCCAGGGAGATACACGCAGGACAAGGTGCTCGAGCGAAACGTCCACGGGCTCGGGTCCGGTCACGCTGAGGTCATCAAAGGTGAACTGCACAAGGCCCGGATAGTCGATGGAAAGCTTCCCGATGGCGGCATCACCGCCCAGTCTTTCTCGAAGTTCCGTCTCCAGGAACCGTTTCACCCCTTCGGGATGGCGGGAGACATAGTACAGGGACGCTCCCACGGCAATGACAAGGAGCAGGCCGAGGGCGATCACTGCGGCCAGTATCTTGATCAGAATTCGACTCATACTATCCTGTTTCAAAAACGGTCAGGCCCGATGAAGGTGAAGGGCAGCATGAATGTATCGTATCAACGATAAATTCGCACGAAGAAAAAAAGAAGGGGCGCCGGACACAGCCGGCCGCCCCTTTTTTATCCCTGGTGGAGCTGAGGGGAGTCGAACCCCTGGCCTCTTGAATGCCATTCAAGCGCTCTCCCAACTGAGCTACAGCCCCGGAACAATTGTACGCCAATACAGGTGGGCTACGTAACACGGCCATTTACCAGTTGTCAATAAATTTCTTGACAATTGAAGACCCCCTACTATAATCGGTCCCTGCGCCGGAGTGGTGAAATTGGTAGACGCAGGGGACTCAAAATCCCCCGGACGCAAGTCCATCTCGGTTCGATTCCGAGCTCCGGCACCATGTGAGAACAAAGAGGGCTTATCAGTTATCAAACACGCCGATAGGCCCTTTTTATTTTTCTGACAAGCTGGTTTTCTCCCACTCTTTTCCCACTTTAGAAAATTCACTCATCAGGTAGGTCACAATTTGCAATCGTCTACAAGAGTCAACGGTAGACTTGAGCCCTTTACTTCTATTTACTTCTGA